>JBLHWH010000022.1:0-45452 GCA_047628935.1 Halioglobus sp.
TTGAATTGCAAATATATAAATAACTGTAAACTATAACTTTGCAGTTATTTATTATTTGCTCTCTTTCAATACTTTATACATTCACTCTGAATCGCTGTGAATAATACAAACTATCTATACATGGACAATCTGGATCAAAGTAATCTATCAATCCATCAAGGTCATTGTCTATTTCATCATAGCAATTTTCACTTCCTGCACCCAGCAGGGTTACTATTTGACAATATTGATCAGAACAGAATGAGTTGCTTGCTGTTAGACAGAGTGAATATGTGCCGGAATTAAGATTTAATAAACTATCAACATTATCGTCTGATGAGAATATCTCTACACCATCATCCACAATAGACCATTCGATTTCTTCAGCATTTTGTGATGTTGATTCAAAGTAAATAGATTCTTCAGTGTTTGAATACATGAAATCTGCAAAAGCTTCACATGGAATAAAATCATCAAAGACTTTTATAGTTAAATTGTCACATTTTATAATGTCACTGAAAAGCTCGACTGATAGTATATAATTTCCTGGTTTATTTATCGTGTATATAAAGGAGCTTTCTTGAGAAATAAATGCTCCATTTAGTGTCCAAGCTAGTGAATCATAGTTCGAGCCTATTAGTTCTAAGGTTATTACTTCTCCTATAAATATCTCATTACTGAGTTCGGCTTCTCCATTAATGGTAATATTTACATCACTGATGGGACTATCACAAGGAGCATAACATCCTTTACAAGTTAGCTCGGATTGAAAAAAAAGGTTGACAAACCAGTGCATTCGTTCGACTTGACCTTGTGTGAAATTTTCTCTACAACTATTGGTGATATAATCCATGTAGTTATCATTAAGATCTATCTGATCTCCTTTCCCACCCAATGCTATATTTCTAAATGGATTGTTTATTGAAGCATCATCTTCATCAGTATTGCAAGAGTTGTTTTGGAAATTACAATCCGTTCGAATTATTGAATTATCTGGTGGTGTGTCACAGACTCTATCCCCGTCTTTTTGACAATCAATATTCTTACACCCGTTATAGAAAGTATGGAGTAGTCCTAGAAAATGACCTACTTCATGAACGAGTATTTTTGTTTGATTTACGCTAGAGCCAAAATATCTATGCTCCAGAACTACTCCATTTCTGAACCCATCCTCTCCCATCAGAGCATTGACGGCATATCCTGCAACGTCACAATTAGTACCTGAGCAAACCTCACGAACTAATCGAATATTTATATAGTCACTAGTTCTATATGGGCTGATTTCAGTTAATGTTGCATTACTATAGTGGGTGCTCATATCTGTCAATGATGACTCATATCTTAGAATGCCATTGAATTCATTCCCTAATGAGTCTCTTCGAGCAAGGCAAAATTGAATATTTGAGTTCACCCCATCTTCTTGTTCGTATGCACCAGCATTGGCAAATGCTTCATTTAAATATTCTACACCTTGTTGAATTTGTTCATCACTGATATTCTCCGGGCCATTATCATGAATGACATGAACTAATAATGGAATAACTATATTCTGTCCTGCACTTCTATTGTCAACTTCTGGTTTAGTATTATTTTTTAATTTTGAAAGATAATATTCATCATCAATTATCAAATTTTCAGAATCATGAATAGTACCACAATTAGAGTCCAGTGCCTGTCCATATAGTGAACCGAAACTCCCTAGAATTATTATTAATATTATGACTCTATCTTTCATACTATATTAAAAGAGGCACTCCATATTGAAGTGCCTCTAATATATTACTTATTTTATTAATATGATCTTATGGTTTTCTATTATCAATCCATTTTCTAAAATCGATATGAAATATATTCCATCCATAACATTGGATAAGTTAATTTCATTTATCTCATTAATTAAACCTTCACTTAATATCTTCATTCCAAGATGATTATATAAGATGTAAGAATACGGTTTTTTAATATTTTTACTTGCAATTGCAACTGTCACTTTGTTACTCGCAGGATTTGGGTAAATTGAAGATATACCTTGATACTCAACATTATTCCTTTTACCCGAATCGATATCCTTGCATGCATCACATTCGAACTCTATCTCAAAACTAATACAAACCTCATCTCCCATATCATTACACATAAGAATATTTAAGTCATGCTTTACATCTCCACTTTCCAATACATCACATGAGATATCAGCCATAATACCAATATTCCAATACCCTTTTTGACCTTGAAAAGGAGTTATCGTAACATTATTTATTATTCCTCCCTCCAAGAAAATATCATCCTGAGAACAGATAGAATATTCACTCAAAAGGTCATCAATAGAGGAACCATCCGCACCAGAAAGAATTGTTGTAAATCCAAAACTAGCCATTCCTGTGATCTCATCAACTGAGCTACATTCACCAGTCAAAATTATTAATTGTGGGCAATCATATTCATCACAGCCTACTGCGTTAATTGTCAGATATAAGCAAATATTGTCAAACAATTCACAGATTGATACCGTCCCAGTGAAACTATCCGAATTGTTTTTGCCTATGCTGTATTGGATTATAGTTGATCCTGAAGCATAATTAATTGATTCTATAGAAAATCCAGCAATATCGCTTGTGATTCCACATAGATTATTTTCTAATAAAATAAATGGAATACTAAACGATCCAGTATAATTAGAAATTCCATCAAGAGGATTATTATTCGGATCACAAACTGCAGTAGATGGAGCTAACTCAATACATGAAATACATTCTGCTACTTCATCAGCAATTGTTTGAAAAGTATAGCAGGATACGCCCCCAGTTTCATTACATAACATAATCTGTAGCGTTTGTCCTAACTCAAATTCTCCTAATACTAGATTGAGAAAATTAAAATCAGGATCGCCAGTATATACCTCTATAGAAATTACTTCTATTCCATCAACTAGCTCTTCGACAGTACCTGGACAGAGATCTAAGTTTTTAGGGATTCGGATTGACTCTGAATAAGTTTTGGAATCATAACCACAATCACTACCATTAGTTATTGGAATTATAAAATCACAGAAAAGATCACAACCTTCATCAACATTAATAGTAATACATTTTGATGAACCACCTGCACCACATGTTGCAAATACACAGATTGTATAAATTCCAGGTTCTGAAAATATAACATGTGATTCTTCCCCTGTTTGGAAACCGTTCTCCTTGTATATATCACCGTTTTGGTGAGTAACAGCCCAGCTATAATGATCAGCTATTCCATTATCGATGACATTAAATGAATAAGAACACCCATCAGCTTCAACCTCAATGTCAAGATCTGGTGAACAGGGGCCTATGCACTGGGATATATTAACATTATCAATGTAAACCGTAATACCACCACTATTTTCGCCACCAAAAACTAAATATTGTCCCATAGAAGATGAGTATGTGAACTCTAATGGTTCAGATGGTATAAAATTAAAATTTGGCTAAGTCCTATTATGATGTGCTAGAATTGATGTCACTGAGCCTTGGCTTTACGCATCCTACACCTCAGACTTAGATATAAGTAGTATGTTAACAGTAAGACGGTAACAATAGGCCATAAAATCACAAAAAGGAATGCATTCGCCTCATAGTAACTTGTCCCTGTTAAGTTCGCTACATTTATAAGAAAATCAGTGCAATACATAAATATAAATTTCCCGATCTCAATCAAGGCATTTTATAGACTATCCATTTGCTATTTTTTTTCGAAGGTGATAGATTCTTATGAGTAAGAAATACATAATTGCGGGCCATAGGAATACCAAAAACATGAGATTACCAGCAACATAATTTCCAGTATTATGCAGCCCTTTTATCATTCCGAAATATATCGGATCGATCATAGAAAAATACGGGTTGAGTAATTTACAATGATTTCTCTTGCAATATCCTGTATCAAAGAATCCCGTCTAGTTACACTTATTAGGGTCTGGCTTATTAGGGTCATTCCATGAACGTCATACTTAGTGTTATAATACCCTACGAGATTCGGACGACTGTATTCATTAACTGCTGTGACAATAAAGATCGGAATGAGAATCGGAAAGAGATAGATTATGATTTTTTTTTATCATTAATTTGAGATTACTATGTAAACGTATAAATTTTAGATAACAGTATTACTGTAGCATCTAGCTTGCCGTATTTTTGCACAAAACAACAGCCCTCTCTGAACCTCGAATAACTACCTACATCCCAAATTGCTCTCAAATTATATCAATTCAAAAAACGTAACTAGGCGAGCTTTTGGTACCAATGAAAGTAAATTAAACTTTCGTCGTCTTTGTCCGTTATTTTGACTTGTCTGTTTTTAACAGACAACATAATTTTACAGACATAGAGTTATTATGTGCGTAAAATGCTTTTTTTCGGCGGTTTGCGCAAAACATTTCACAGGTAACATACTTCGAGTATTATTATGAGATAATATATGTATTTTGTACATTTACTCATAATAATACTTAAAAATGCTACCTCGCTTCATTCAATCCTTACAATCACGGTATATCTATTGCTTCAGTAGGACTCAAGCTGAGGAAATGACAGGGTTATCTGGACAAACATTATCAACCGCACTTCTTCGGTATGTCATGAAGGGTGATATCTTAAATGTTCGAAGGGGTGTTTATATCATCATTCCATTAGAATATCGTTCTACGGGTACACTTCCTCTAGAATTATACATTGATGAGATGATGCCTCTTATTAACAAAGAGTATTACGTGGGTATGTATAATGCAGCAAGAGTACATGGTGCATCTCACTATGCTATAATGGAAGATTATGTGATGACTACAATACAGTCGCCTCCTGATATCAGAAATGACAAAGTTCGGATCAATTTCTTCTCGGTAAGGCACTGGCCTAAGAAGAATATCCAAAGGAGAAAATTTGCTTCTGGGAGTTACAATATTTCTAGCCCAGCTCTTACTGCTGTAGATTTAATAAAACATCAAAATCAAATAGGTGGCATCAATAAAGTATTTGGCATCATACAAGAACTCCAGGAGGAAATTACTTCTCAAGATTTACGAGACTTAGTTTCTTGGTACCCTTATAAGGCGAATGTACAAAGATTAGGTTATTTGCTAGAACTATCAGAGAGCGATGAAGAACTATTGAACATATTGGATAGTGATTTGGAAAGAGAAAAACAATATGCTACTTCACTGGTGTTTGATAAGAATGCAACTATAATTGGCAGGTCAAAAAGATGGAAGATCAATGTCAATGCAGAAATAGATGAGGAGTTATGATTGATATAAAAACGATAGAAGCATGGAAAGAAATAGCACCTTGGCAACAAATGTGGCAGACAGAGCAAGACCTCATCATTTCACGATGCTTAGTCGCAATCTTTTCTGATGAGTATCTCAATGAACACCTAGCATTTAGAGGTGGTACGGCGCTCCATAAGCTATATCTCCAACCAGCACCAAGGTATAGCGAAGACATTGACCTAGTACAGATCAAGCCAGAACCTATCAAACCCATTATGCAAAGACTCAATGAGGTTATTGACTTCTTCGAATTGCCAAGAAATACGAAACACGGTGGCCATGGAATAAAGGCTGTACATAGATTTCACTCTGAGCTAGAAAACATCAAGCTCCGGCTCAAAATCGAAATCAATTGCAAAGAACATAGCTCAGTATTTCCACTTGTGAAATTTCCTTATGAGGTGAAATCAGATTGGTTTAATGGATCTTGTAATATACATATTTACGACATCCACGAACTATTAGGCACGAAACTACGAGCACTATACAAAAAAAAAAAAGGAAGAGATCTTTTTGATCTCGATTATGCACGACGCCACCTAGATTTAGATATGGAAAAAATTATCCATTGCTTCAAATCATATATCACTGATGCTACAGGAAAACGCCCTCCTTCACAAAAAGAATTCATTATTAACATAAAATCAAAAATTGGTCATCTTCACTTTGATGGAGACATGGAGGCGATATTGAGATCTGGTGTGGCGTACGACCAAACAGAAGCTTGGGAATGGTTACAAAAATCAATACTTCCACTAATTTAGAATCACCTGCACTATAGATGTTGATTTTGTGTTCAATCTGATCTCCTCTCCACCAGAATTTATTGATAAGATGTGACTAATGAATATAAATTCCAACTAAGTTCAATCAATACTAACCAATCCTTACGAAGCTATTGTTTAGGTCAAATGCTCTGCATATCTTCCAATCGAAATTGGTTGATCTCATATCATGAGATATTTGCCCTGAGCGCAGTCGAAGGGTGGTTATGCAGAGTCGAAAGGCTCTGCATTTTTTGAATTCAAGTACTATAGCACAATACAGCATACGTTTCAAGAAAAACACTTATCTTTAATTCAGAACCCAAGACATAAAGACGTAATTGGTTTATCGTGATGCAGAGGTTAGTGACGCCAGTCCTATCCTCTGTTTTTTTTTTAGTAACCTTGAGGCCTACACCTAACTAATATAATTACCGTCATTCTATACTAGAATGGTATTAGTTACTATCTCTAAGCTCTTGTCTATGACTAACAACATTATCTAATACATTTCCATTGTACGAATATGATATGTGATCATTTTTTATGATATAGTTTGATATTTCGGTGTACTTTCCGTTGTTGGCTTTGATGAAAAATGAGTTAAAAAGGGGTGCAGGCATTACATTTTCTTGGGTTGCTAGCCATGATAATATATCGGAACGATCAAATTTCAGTATTTCTCTTTTGTATAAATATATTGCAACTGTTTTGTGATCTCCTCGCAATAAACACGCACTTTGGGATTTAAATATTCTCTTTGTGTTGATTGGGTCCAAGGTGTAGATCTCTGTAACTTTCTTACTCATCTCTTCTACTAAGATTTCTAATTGCATACTTTTATTTTTCTGAATTTTATTTCAAATAAATGCAATTGGATGTGACGAGCTGTGCGGCAAATATACAGTTAAATTCGTTTTCTTTTTGTCAATTATTTAGGTTTTATCGTGAAATGCATTAATACTTGCAAGATCTGTATTCCATGAATTCTCAAATGTGAAGTCTATTGCAGTCTCTATTCCATCCTTCATTTGGTTATACATAAAGCATCCGTATTCCATGAATCCAAAGTTTCTAGGTTTTGTTCCTATTTCCAGAAAGTGCTCACCTTTCTTATATGTTTTATGAATCAATCTTTTATAAAGTTCGTCGATGAGGTTATCATCAAATGAAAATTGTTCTTTGAGTATCGTGTTGAGGTCAGTCATTATACTTTTTTAGAATTTCAATTTAATCAATATCTAGAAAATAACACATCAAGCTTCTCTTTCATTTCCTTCCTAACACCCTCTGGCCTCAATACCTCAAGATCCCCACCAAACCCCAATAAGTGACTATACAGTTCTCTATTAGGAATCACAGAAATAGAAAACAAGCCATACTTATCATTCATCTCTACGGTTCTCTGACTTTCATGAATCTTCTTAGTGTCTACATAATGTCTCCTAATGCCAAAAACCTTGAACTGAATTATTTGAATATCTTCTTTAGGTACTGTGACACCAATAACATTACTCAGATATTCCTTGATATTAAGATTGCCTTTAGGCACATAATCCCTGAACGATTTACTTATTCCAGTAATTCTATCTAGTGAAATATTGGTTAGTCCTTCATACTCCCCACTATTAATTGCATGCTGATGCCCAAATAGAAACCACCTATTGTTATACTCCTTAAGGAAATATGGGGAAACAACTCTTGCATAAGCAGCTTTGTCAAATGGCTTATAAATAACACTTATCACTTGTTCATTTTGTATGTGTGTCTTTAGAGGCTCGATTCGTTTTTGTGCAGCGATATTCAGTCCTTCTTCAAGATGCACTATCGGATCTATCCTTTGTTCTTCATCAAAATTATAACTAGCTTCCATTCTGAGTACTGTGTCTTTTAGATCTTCGTACCCAGTCATATTTGCAACTTGACGAAGTGCTGACAAACTAGATTTGATCTTTTCGATGGTATCATGATCTTGCATCGGATTGAAAATCGAGTATCCACTCTCTTCATAAAAATACCCTTTTTCATTTGTTCTAGTTATTGGAGCTTTGAATGGTCCATACTCATCTTTTAAGAATTTGAGATCATCATAGATCGTCCTTTCACTGACTTTAATCTTCTTATCCTGGCTTTCTAACTCCTGACTAATTGCACTAATAAGTTCGGGCAGTTTATACACCTTGTTTCTATTCCGTAGACACTCATCTATCTTCTTCAGTCTGATTATTGAATTGTATTGTGTAGCCATTTGAAATTGTTTGATACACAAAACTAAACAAAATAGCACAACCTGCACTATAGCTGCACAAAACCTTCCCATCTTTGCATCTCATCAAACAACATAACCCATGCAACTTACCAAATCAGATTTTCTTAAATACAAAGAATGTACTTCTTATGCTTGGTTTAATAAGAACAAACCAGAAATATTAGTCAACCAAGAAATAGATCCTTTTATACAAGGGCTAATCGATCAAGGTGCAGAGGTTGAGCAATGGGCATTGATGCTATTTCCTGATGGCATCCATGTAAGGTCTTTCCATGAAAAGGCAGTTGATACAACTCAACGATTGATCGCCGAGGATAAGAAAACTATTTTTCAAGCTACATTTGCCGATAACCAATTGTATGCAATGATTGATGTACTTCAATGGAATGACTTGTATCAAGCCTGGGATGTCTTCGAAATAAAATCAAGTACCGATTCAAAATGGAGAAAAAAGGATAAAATAGAACCCGAACATCTTGACGATACTGGCTTCCAAAGAACCCTACTCAATAAATTAGGTTACAAAGTCGCAAATGTATACTTGTGTCTACTCAACTCCGAATATACGAAGCAAGGAGATATTGATCCCAATTCTCTATTTACGACTATTGAAATTACAGATAGGTTAATTGACTTAGAAGAAACGCATAAGTTAGAAATTGAGAATGCCGTAAGTCAGCTTAATTCTTCTCATGAACCGACTGTTTGTGAGTGCAGGTATAAATCACGAAAAAATCATTGTGATGCTTTTTCGTACCTCTATCCAGGTGCTAATGTATATGGAACGTATGACCTTGCTTCTATTGGGAATTCTAAGAAACAATTGGCTGAGATGGTAGATAGTAACATCCTAGCTATGGAGGATATAACAGATGTGTCCAAGTTTAAAAAGATGAAACTATGGCAATGGCATACATATACATACAATGAAGAAATCATAATCCAAGACAAGATCCAAGAAGAACTCAACGGTTTAGAGTATCCACTTTACTTTCTTGATTATGAGACACTCCCTTCGGCAATACCAAAGTATGATGGTACATCACCTCATCAACAAGTCGTCTTTCAATATTCTCTTCATATTATCGAGTATGAAGGAGCACCAGTTACGCATAAGGAGTACCTCCATATTACCAGTGACTCACCAATGAACGATGTAGCTCAAAATCTTCGCAATGATATCGGTGACAATGGATCAGTAATCGTTTGGTACAAACCATTTGAAGTGCCTAGAACAAAAGAATTAGCAGTATCAGTACCAGAACACAAAGATTTTTTGATGAAGCTTGCTGATAGAATCTACGACCTTATGGACATCTGTTCTAAAGGATATTACCACCACAAAGATTTCCGTGGCAGTGTATCTATCAAGTCAGTCCTACCCGTCATGTGTCCAGAGCTATCATACAAGTCGCTCAATGTGCAGAATGGTGGACAAGCTATGACGACATATAGAGATCTTATATTTTCTGATGTGCATAATCATCACAAGGAACAAGTGATTATGGATTTGCTAGCGTATTGTAAGCTCGATACTTGGGCGATGGTGAGAATTTGGGAAGAGATAAATAAAATCATATTAAAATAGTAGATATTTTGTACAAAACATCGGCTCAAAAAATAACCCATTTATTCCTAAACTTAGCATTAAAGAATTTATAGCTTTGAGACTATCATATAAAAACACCAATGGCACTATTTCAAATCAACGATAAGAAAGTAAAGAGAGTTAAACCAACAGAATTCAAACTGGAAAAAGATATCCAGAAATTAGTGGAAGAAAATATCGAGGTATTTTTTAACTGCCGTTTTCTTGCCAGCGAGCATTCTACTGGATCTATCCATTCTGGTCGTATTGATACCCTTGCATTTTCTGAAGAAAACAATCCTGTTATAATAGAATATAAGAAGGTAGCTTCTTCTGAATTGGTAAATCAAAGTCTATACTATTTACATTGGATCACTGACCACAAAGGTGATTTTCAGATTGCAGTGCATGAACAACTAGGAAAGTCCGTAGAAGTTGATTGGTCAGATATCCGTGTAATATGTATCGCTCCGGAATTTAAAAAGTATGATATCCATGCAGTGCAGATGATGGGAGCTTCAATTGAGCTTTGGCAATACAAACTATATGAAAACGGTGTTCTTCGGATTGATGAGATATTCGGGAACGGAGAAAGCTCATCTCGAACATCCGTAAGTAACGGCAAAAATCTCATCATGGTTGCGGCAGGTCCTAAAGCTGCAGAAACTAGAAGAACTGCCGTTTATGATATTTCTGACCACCAGAATAAAATCAATGGTACGCTAGCGCAGTATCTTGAAGAGCTGCGGGAGTATATCGCAACCATTGATAGTAGTATCGAAGAACAACCTAGAAAAAACTACATCGCATATAAAACAACTCAGAACTTTGTTTGCATTGAAGTTCAGAAAAAGAGATTGCTGTTGTTTCTAAAGTTAGACGCTAAAGACTATCCGTCTCTATCTAATGTCAGGGATGTCTCTAATATTGGTCATTTTGGTACTGGAGACTTTGAATTTTCTCTTAATAATCAAGAGGCCCTAGAGGTATCAAAGCAATTAATATTAGAATCATATCAAAGTATTGGAGGATAACTTCAAAAAATCCTAACCTACGCAAATAGACTGCACACATCCAACATATATTTACATCATATTAATAGTAGAACTGATAAACCAATAAAAACATAACTATGATCACAGGAACAATAAAAAACCAAATAGACAAACTCTGGGAAACTTTCTGGACAGGAGGAATCGCAAACCCACTAACTGTAATAGAACAGATTACCTTCCTACTCTTCATCAAGCGTATGGATGATATCCAAATAGCTAAAGAGAAGAAATCGAATACTTTAGGGAAACCAATAGAAGATCCAATCTACTCAGAAGATGAGGGCATACTAAGATGGAGTACATTCAAACAATTAGGTGATCCAGATGAGATATTCAAGATATTCACAATTCCGCAAGAGACTACTCCAGGAATGGAAGTAGACGAAAGACAAACAGCATTCTCTAAGATGATGAATATGGGAGAAGCTCAAGGATCATTTGCAAGATTCATGAAAGGAGCTACATTCTTGATTCCTAAATCTAGAATACTAGAATCAGCCATTGCGCAGATCGATGTGATAGATACTGCTGATCAAGACACAAAAGGAGACATATACGAATACCTACTCTCCAAGATAGCTACGGCAGGTACTATGGGGCAGTTCCGTACTCCTAGACACATCATCCGTATGATGGTAGATATGATGAAGCCTACTCCCGATGATGTGATCTGTGATCCGTCGGCAGGGTCTATGGGCTTTCTAGTATCCGCTATTGAATATTTAAAAGAAGAACACGGTGATGCGTTTTTTGATAAAGACTTTCAGAAGTTTTTCAGAGAAGAAATGATCAATGGTATCGAGCTAGATCCTTCGATGATACGGATTGGTGCTATGAACCTCATGCTCCATGGACTAGAATCACCAAATCTGATACAGAATGACTCATTGTCAGAAGGTGTAGGACATATTAAAGACAAATACTCACTCATCCTTGCCAATCCTCCATTCAAAGGTATGATAGATCACGATGCGGTCGATAACTCTATCACGAGTATAGTCAAAAGTAAGAAGTAAGAAGTCCGAGCTCCTCTTTCTTGCTATGATGCTTCGTACATTGACCATCGGTGGTAGAGCAGCAGTAATTGTCCCTGACGGTGTCCTTTTCGGATCATCCAAAGCACACAAGACCATCCGGCAGGAAATTATAGATAATCATCAGCTACAAGGTATAATATCCATGCCGAGTGGTGTATTCAAACCTTATGCAGGAGTCAGTACAGCAATCATGCTATTCACCAAGACAAATAGTGGAGGTACTGATCATGTATGGTTCTATGATATGAAGTCTGATGGATACTCACTAGATGACAAACGAAACCTATTAGGTGCTACGAATGATGCTGGAGAGACGATCCAAAAGCACGAAGAGAACAATCTGCCCGACATTATATCAAAATGGAATGTTTTCGAGGCATTAGCATCATCTGATCCTAAAAAGTACGCATCAGAAATCAAGAAAGCCAAAAGGACCGATCAGTCATTCTTTGTGCCAATTTCAGAGATTCGAGAAAATGATTATGACCTTAGTATCAATCGGTATAAGGAGATTGTCTATGAGAAGGTGGAGTATAATAAGCCGGAGGTGATCCTGAGTAAAATCGCAGCATTAGATACTGAACGGCAAACACTTATTGATTCATTAGAAAATTTATTGAAACCGTAAATATGCATCACTGAATTAAGAATTCAGTGTATTCGATATTTACATATGAGCATTCAATATGTATTAGTTGTTGATAGTCAATTAATAATACATATTCATTTCTATCACGAAAATAAATTAAACCTAAAAGTTGAATTTTGAAGAACATATTGCTACTATTACACCTTTAGAAGAGGGATATCTCTACTCAGTGGAGTATAAAGGGGACGAAACAGACGTCTTGGATATCCTTTTGGACAGGTGGGATGATACTGAATACCTGGTTGATTATTTTGATAAAAAGTCAGATTTACTTCATGAGGGTTATTTCACTGAAAAAGAAATAGCAAATAGTGTAGGGAATGTCATACGAGATGTAAATAGATTAAAAATCAAATTAGCAAAGGCTAGTAAAACGGGAAAGCTTCATCAGTTTTTCAAACCATATACGAAGGGAATACAAACGAGACATTTAGAGCCACTTAAAAAGGCATACGGTACAATGCCTAGAAGTATGTTAAGACTATATGCAGTTTGCCTTCAAGATGGATCATACATAATCTGTGGTGGAGCGATAAAGCTAACCAAAAATGTAGATGGAGACGAAGAACTGCAAAAAGAAAGAGCAAGACTCAACAGACTAAGAGACTACCTAAAACAGGAAGGAATAGAAGATACAGAACAATTAGATCTGTTGATCCTAGACCTGGAGGAAGATAAATAACCAAACAATGAACGACTTAGATAAAATAGCTACGAAAAAACGGCTCAATTGGGCTGATGATTTCGAAGAAGCTGATAACAATATAGAATGGAGAGTACGATCTGCCATAATCAGTGCTAGAGTACTACTATTTCTCAAAAGGAAAGAGTCTATGGATAGAGCCGCTCTGGCAGAGAAAATGGATGTATCTGTTCAGTACCTTAGTAAGTTGCTAAAAGGTAAAGAGAATATGACGCTCAAGACCATCACAAGGCTAGAATCTTATACTGGTTTAGACCTTATCAATGTGATAGGTGAAAATCAAAATACCAATAATGTCAAATCAGTACATGGAGGTCATCATAGAGTCGATGTAGAAAAACAGACACTCCCAGTAATTCACAGACCAATGCAAGCTTCCAAAGCTAAAGTGATAAACATAAGAATTGAATCAAAATCAGTAACTACTAGTTCTGAATCAAAAGTAGGATAAGATATTATGAAAATAGACTATGCCATAAAAGCAATTGAGACCAAGAATTTTGATATAAACTACGATAATTACGACAGAAATATTGAAGGATCTACATTTGATCTACAGACCAATTATTTTGCCGATGATGAATTGTTTATTGTGAAGCTAAGCCACACTCTTATTATCTTCCAAGCAGAAAATGCACCGATAGCAACGTTAGAAGTAGATTATACATTCAAAATACTAGAAGAACAATGGCAGGAATTATATAATGAGGATGGAGCTCTAATCATCCCACAAGGCTTAGTCATGGTTTTCTACAATATTGCCATAGGCACCACTAGGGGGATACTGCATGCAAAATTAGAAAAGACTCCTTTTAGCACCTATTACATCCCCCCAGTTGTGTTGCAAGATGCAGTAAAAAGTGATCTTTCATTCGAATTTAAAAATGAAGATTAAGTTTTAGAGGCTTTAGCTTCGTCAAGAAGTACTAAATGAATTATCAATATTTGAAGACCAATTATGAAGTGGAATAAACAAGAATGGGAGCAAGTGAAACTTGGTGATTTGTTCACAATCTCCTCTGGGGGTACTCCTAGCCGTAAAAAATCAGAATATTTTGGTGGCACTATTCCTTGGGTTAAGACTGGAGATCTAAAAGGTAAATTTGTTAACACTCCATCTGAAAACATAACAAATCAAGGCTTAGAAAATTCTAGTGCAAAGTTATTTCCAAAGGATACAGTTTTGTTGGCCATGTATGGTGCCACTATTGGGGCATGCTCTATAATGACTTTTCAAGGGGCGACCAATCAGGCATGTGCTGCACTATTACCTTCGGATAATTGTAATGAAAATTATCTCTACTATTTCCTTGAGGGTAACAAAACACAAATCATACGGATGGGTGTTGGTGGGGCTCAACCAAATATATCTGCTGGATTGATCAAAAAAATCAAAATCCCCCTCCCCCCACTCCAATCCCAAAAAGAAATCGCCGACCTCCTAGACACTGCCGATGCACTCCGCCAAAAGACACAAGCACAACTCGATGCACTCGATGAGCTTGCCCAGTCTGTATTTTTGGAGATGTTTGGGGATCCTGTGACCAATGAGAAGGGATGGGAGGTTAGGACAGTTAAACAACTTTGTACTAAGGTTACTGATGGGACTCACCATAGCCCACCACTCACTGAAAATGGCTTTAAATATGTAACAGCAAAGCATGTTAAAAAAGATGGAGTGATATTTAATGGAAAAGAAACTTTCATTTCTGAAAAACATCACAGAGAAATATACAGCCGATGTTCTCCAGAGAAAGGAGATATTCTGTATATTAAGGATGGGGCAACAACAGGAGTCGCAGCAATAAATCCATTCAAAGAAGAAATTAGTCTTTTATCAAGTCTTGCACTACTTAAACTAAATAATGATCACTGTAATAGTTACTATATAGTTGCGTGGTTAAATTCAGAAAAAACAAAAGAATACTTAAGGTATACCTATATGTCTGGAGCGGCAATAACAAGATTTACTCTTAAAAAGATAAATAGTTTCAAGGTTCCTACACCTCCTTTGGACCTCCAAAACCAGTTCGCCACAATCATCGAAAATATCGAAGCACAAAAAGCCAGTCTCAAAGCCAGCTTGAAGGAAAGTGAGGATTTGTTTGGGTGTTTGTTGCAGGAGGTGTTTGGGTAGATAAAAAACAATAAATTATGAAAAACGTAACATTAGAAATAGAGAATGTAAACATGGTAGCTATCCCTCTGCCAGATGAACCATTTGAGGTTAAAACACTATTTGATGTAAGAAGTGACGAACTCTCTAAGTACGACAAAAGTGATGCTTTCATTTATATTGTTTGCGGTGATTCTGAGAATGCTTCTGAACAGCTTTTTAATATATTAATTGAAGGTAAACTTATTTTTGAGGAAGAATTTAAGCTTAGTAAATCGACAACAGTTAGTGCTGTTAGATGGGAAATATGGAATTTAATTAGAGAAGATCAATCTCTGGACTTACCAGAATGGATCAAAAATAAAGAGCTGAAAGATTTTAACTATGTGAGATCAAAGGTCGAAAATATGGATGAATGGGCTTTTCGGTGTAATTACATAGCTAGTAGAAAGAAAAAATAAAGACTAATTCATGACAGACCAATTCATCAAATCTATCAAATCCTTTCTTAAATCAAAAGCAGAAAATGCACTAATGATCGATGGTGCATGGGGCAAAGGTAAAACCTATTATATAAAGTCTGAGCAATTTGAAAAGGATATTGAGCGCAAGGTTATCTATACCTCTGTATTTGGAATCAAAGACTTAAAAGAAATAGATGATGCTATTGTATATGAGAAATTAAGACTGAAGGGTAAGCTCGGTGATATAGCTAAAAATAAGAACGTTAAGGTAGTTGGTAGCATAGGGAAAACTGTCGCAAAAGCTATCCTAAAAAAAGTTGTAGGACTAAATGATTCTGATGTAGAAAATATAAATGATACTCTTAATGATCTAACAAAGGTAGATTTATCAGAACTAATATCTATAGCCGATAATCAAGTTCTAATTATCGATGATCTAGAACGTTTAGATAAAGCAATAACGTATCATGATCTTTTTGGTTATATATCATCCAATTTTACGGAAGGCAATGGTATAAAAGTGATATTAATATGTAATGAATCCTTTATTCATGAAACAATATCTACAAGCTTCAGAAAAAACGAACCTTACAAAATCATCAAGGAAAAGACAGTTTGGAGGACAATTAATTTTGAACCAAATCTTGATGTAACTCTAGCGGCTATGATACAACTATATGGTAATCCTTTATTGGCACACTATGAAAAATTAATCCCTTGGATTATTAGGCGATGCAAAGAATATAAGATAGATAATCTACGAACAATCAATTACACTTTAGATATTCTTAATCAAATCCATACGTACAAACCGGATATTAGTGGTACGAATAAAATGATGCTATTTTGTACATCTCTTATTCTTGCCAATGAATTCAAAGAGGGTCGAATACCTGAAAGTCCTAGCTCAAAATCAAGTAAGAAGTATTATCAATATACACAGCCAAGGTTTTCACTAGACTATGCTGATTCAGATAAGGATGAGACTGGCAAAAAAGTGATTGCTTTTAGCAATAGATATCTCAGGTCAGACAGAGCAAGATTATACTTCTATATGGATTCGGTATATCATTTGGTAGTCGACGGATTCCTTGATGAATCGCAATATGATCAAGAACTCAAGAAATTTAATACTGGCTGCATAGTACAAGAACCTCATCGTCAATCGATCGAAACAATAAAAGGTTACATATACATAGAGCAAGAAAAATTGGATCTAGAAATGAATAATATTCTAGACAACATAGATAATGAAATGTACACTTATTACGAGCTTTTAGAAATTGCTATTCAAATAGAGCAATTTAAGAACAGAGGTATGAGTACTAGATTCACAGACCCTAAAGTTTACACAGCATTGAGTATTGCGTTCGAAGTATCTAAACAAAAAACGGAATATAGAAAAAAGGCCAAAGTCTTCAGATCTTTCGATATCAATTCAATGACTGTAAGATCCGAATTCTTAGACTTCTTTCAAGCTGTTGTAAAATACGACAACTCTCAAAGTGCAGGTCAAAAGAATCAGGAAGTACAAGAGTCATTTACTAGAATACTAAAGTCTGAATGGATTAGGAAAGAAGACTTCTTTGACTTCTTCGATATAACTTACGAGATAAATGTAGATCAATTGGCTGTGTTCTTCTCGCAGTCCACAAATAACATGAATAAACTGCATGACTACTTCTACGATAGTAGCTATATAACTGATTCATTAAGTTCTGCCAAGCTCCTGAATGAGCAAGCTTTATATTTATTCAGAAAACAATTGCTTGTGCATACCTCCGATAGATTTATTGTTAAAACAATTGCAGACGAGATTATCAAACTATTTATTCGTCAACTTATTGATAAAAATGCTCCAATATTATGACTCCTAACACTTCAAACATATCTAAAACTAAAGCACTCGAAAACTTCATTCTAGACGATAAAGCTATCTCTGATGTAGATAGTCATGTCAATAAGTTCAATACATTCAGAGCACTAGGATTGGTACATCATGAGATTCGCCATTCCAATTTTCTAGGCTGGTTGCTAGATCCATATCAGACGCATGGAATAGATGACAGTTTTCTGAAAATATTTCTAAAAGAAGTATTCAATGCAGTAGATGTTGGTAGCCTTGGCGAGATGAACATCTTCGAACTGGATGGTCTATCACTATCTAATGCTAGAGTGCACAGAGAATGGAGAAACATTGATCTATTAATTGTAGATGAGGAGAATAACCTTGTAATTGTAATCGAAAATAAGATTTGGTCCAAAGAAAGTAAGCACCAACTAGAAAAATACAGGGCTATTGTCGAAGATGTATACCCTAATTATAAACAGATCCTTCTTTTGTTATCTCCTAATAACGTAGCCGCAGAACACTCCGATCATTATCTATCCATAGGCTACAGTACTGTTGATGCCGCAATCGAAAAGCTACTAAAAGTCAAGGGCCATCAAATCATAACTGCACCAAGAGAATTCATAGAACAATACTTATTAATGTTAAGAGAAGATATTATGGATAATTCAAACCTAAAGAAAATAGTTGCTGAAATATACAAGAACCATAAGCTAGCTATAGATACTATCATCCAGCATTTGCCTGATATGTATTCCAAGTATTCACTTTGGATGTTTGAGGTTCTAACTGAGATGGCTGCTGTAGGTGATAACAATTCAATTGTTATCATAGATGGACAGCATAAGTCTCATCAGAAATTTTGGATTAATGACCTATCGTTCATAAATAATGACACATCTTGGACCAGTACTGGCAATGTTCTTCTCTTCGAAATACAGAACTATGGAGATAAAATGACAATTGATCTCATTTTAGGACCTACATCTGAAGAATATCGTGAGATGATTGATACAATTATCAAGACAACAGATAGCACTAAATTGAAGAGAAAAGTAAAACTCACAAAATATAACCGATATTATAAACACTTATTATTCAGATACGACTCTATAGCTAAAGACGATCAAGAGAGGTTTAAAGAAAAATTCAAAACTCAACTTGAGAAATTTATCGGCTCAGATTTTAAGCTTGTTCGTCAGATACTTTTAGAGAATAAACATACAATTGAATCTTTCAAAAGGTAGTTAAAATATTCGTATATTTGCAATTCGCGAATCGCAAATCACAAATACCTCTGATTATGAGACACAACGGAATGAGACCACAGGATGTACTGATCTTATTAAAGATAGCAATAACTAAAGATCGGTTATTCCAAAAGCAAATTGCACAGGATCTATTCATTAGCCCAAGCGAAGTATCAGAATCATTGGTTCGTAGTACATATTCTGGACTGATAAGTGCAAAGTCAAAAAATGTAAAGGTGAAAACATTTTACGAGTTCATTTTATATGGGCTCCCATATGTATTCCCAGCTATACAGGGAAGTATAGTCAAAGGAATCCCAACTGCTGCAAGTATGTCACCTCTCAATTCAATATTTACTAATGATATAGCTTATGTCTGGCCTACACAGAATGCGACACAGGTTGGTATATCAATAGAACCATTATATACTTCAGTTCCAGAAGCTGCACTAGAAGATATACATCTATATGAAGCATTAGCACTTGTAGATGCCATAAGAATAGGTCATACAAGAGAGAGAAAAGAGGCAAGCCAATTACTAGAAAAGATACTAAAATGAACAATCACCACACCAACATAGTCAGAATAGTTGCTGTTGCACGAGCTCTCGTAGAGCTCAATGAAGAGGTTGTGTTTATTGGTGGTGCAGTCGTTTCTCTATATAGTAACAAGCCCGAACTCATGGATCTCAGAGTGACCGATGATGTGGATATTGTTATAGAGATAGCCAACAGAGGTAAATACATACAACTACAAGAGCGCCTCAGAGCATTAGGGTTTCAAGAGGATATTGAATCCAATGTAATTTGTCGTTGGAAGATAAACGGGATTGTAGTTGACATAATGCCGAATGACCCAGACATCATAGGTTTTACCAATCCTTGGTATGAAGAAGGTTATAAACATAAAATAGTCAAAACGGTAAAAGATATAGAAGTCAATATTTTTTCAGCACCTTATTTTCTAGCTACAAAATTGGTGGCGTTAAAAACTAGACCAAGCGGTCCGGATGGAAAAGCTATTGATTGGCGATGGAGTCAAGATTTTGAGGATATAGTTAAAGTTATAAACGAAATAGATCTCTTTGAACATTTAGCACAGACTTCTGATGAATTAAAACTATTTTTGAAATACTCTTTTGATGAAATAAGAACGGATGATGCATTTCTTGAAGAAGCAATAAGTGCTAATCTCATCCAACCGTTTTATACAGATGAAGATATAGAGAACATAATAGTTAAGATTAACCACATTGCCGATGACCTCTAATTTCGAATATATAAAAGAACAATTTCCTGACGTATTTGCTGCAGCACAAGAAGCTGAAGAAAATGCTTACCGTAAACCGATCACATCAGCAATCTATAGCAGACAGGCTATGGAGTTATTGATCAATTGGGTTTATCAAGTAGATCATGAGTACGAGATTCCATATCAAAATACATTGGTAGCTAAAATAAGAGGAGACGCTTTCTCTAGAGATGTACCGCCAAGCATAATTAGAGAGTTGGACTTTATAAGGAAGACAGGTAATAATGCTATTCATGCCAGGAAAGCCAGCCCTGATGCTGTAATGGCAAGTCTAAAATATCTATTTCACTGGACACAATATGCAACAAGACTATACACTGAACTAGAGCATCCTCGCACATTTGATGAAACTCTGATTCCTAAGAAAAAATCAGTCAAAGAATCAATCATTGAGGTTACTGGCCTCAGAGACAAGCTGAAAAAAGAAATTGAGAATCAAAAGGCACTCGAAAAGAAGGTTGAAGAAAACGACCAACTCAAATCAAAGTTAGATAATCTTCAAGCAGAACTTGCAAAAATCAAGCAAGCCAATAAGCATATCCCAATTCCTGAGCCAGACATATCAGAAGACAAGACTCGTAAGTTATTCATTGATGCGGATCTCATTGCCGCAGGATGGGATCTAGATGAGCCCAATGTTAAGGAATACGAAGTCCATAATATGCCCAAAAGTGTCAACCCTTCAGGCAAAGGATATATAGATTATGTATTATGGGATGATGATGGCCTTCCCCTGGCTGTAGTAGAGGCAAAACGAATGTCTATCAGTGTAAAAAAAGGAAAAAATCAAGCTGAGCTATATGCGAATTGTCTAGAAGAGAATTTTGGTCGAAGACCTATAATATTTTACACCAATGGTAAGATCACATATATATGGGATGATGAGTTTGGCACACCAAGACTCATTTATGGAATGTACACCAAAAAAGAACTTCAGAGACTCATCTCTAGACGTACACTCCGAAAGGATATTAGAAAAGAAAAAATAGATTTAGATATTGCGAATAGGTATTACCAAGAATTAGCATTCAAGAGAGTAACAGAGGCATTTGTAATGAATGAACCGGGTTCTAATCAATTAGTGCAAAACAAAAGAAAGGCACTTCTAGTAATGGCTACTGGTACAGGAAAGACCAGAACAGCAAGTGGTCTTTCAATATTCATTGCATATTATCGAACATGAAGGTGCACCGATTATCCATAAGGAATACCTCCATACTTCCAAAGAACCACCAATGGAGGCTTTAGCTCAAAATCTACGCAACGACATAAGTGACAATGGATCGGTAATCGTTTGGTACAAACCATTCGAAGTGCCTAGAACAAAAGAACTTGCTGCAGCTGTCCCAGAACATAGTCTATTTCTTTTAGCATTAGCGGATCGTATTTATGATCTCATGGACATCGTGACTAAAGGTTATTATCACCACAAAGACTTCAGAGGTAGCGCATCTATCAAGGCAGTATTACCAGTGATGTGTCCGGAACTTTCATACAAGACCCTCAATGTTCAAAACGGCGGACAGGCCATGACTACATACAGAGACTTTATTTTTTCGGATAAATATAGAGGACAAGAAGATATAATTGAAAAGGATCTTTTAGATTACTGTAAACTTGATACTTGGGCTATGGTTCGAATTTGGGAGGAGATGAGGGCGGCGTTTCAAACATATTAACAATGGTATTAAGATATGATTTGAAATTTTCAACCGACTTAACAAAATTTCATTCGTTAAAATAAAATGCTTTCAATCTCATTTTTACGAATTCTTAATCAGAAAATATATCTTACACCGCTATTGCAATAAGATGAATAATACAACCACAAATAGATATAGTTCTTCGATCACTAAAGGTTCTCTTTTTTTGGAGGAGACTATCTTGGTGCTAGATCATGTGGACTTAATTGATATTCAAGCAGACAATGCTGTTGACTTTAGTTTCTTACCTCAAAATTCAGAAAGAGGCAGGATTAAGGTAGGGAAAGAGATCATAGACAGGATGCAAAATACTCCATGGGATGCATTATGGCTCAACTTCCTTGACTTCGCTGATAGCGATAAGAAATTGATTATTCTTTATGCAGTTGCTAACCATCATGAGATATTGCAAGACTGCCTCATAGAAGTCTACCATAAGCGATGGCTATCTATGAATAATACACTATCAAGAGGAGATGTAAGCTTTTGGATGGATGAAAAGGCGAATGTGAGGCCAGAATTATTAGAGTTTACAGAAAACACAAGAAACAAAATGGCTCAAGTGCTATTCCGGACGCTTTATGAATCAGGGCTGATTATAAATGAATCAATAGTGTCTGTGGATATGTCACCAGATCTAATACAGATGATGCTAGAACGAGGAGAAAAATGGTTTCTTGATGTAACACACCAAAATATATAACACGACCCCCAATGGACAGCAAAAAAATATTTAAACTCCTATCCAATGATGGATTCAAAGATCCTGATACTGGCAATTTGTTTTTTCCAGTGTACATCTACCATTATGACGTAAACGAAGAACATACCGTAAATAAAGAGATCATAAATCTGAAAGAACAACTTGCAAGACCCTCTCATCATCTTGACAATCTGCACATTCACATTTGGGATGATATCATGTCATTTTTCAAAGATAAGCAGTTTGGTAAATTTACTTTCCTCGAACTCATCCAACGAAAAGAGAGCAAAGGAGAAGATGTAACACCATGGGTAAGACAACATCTTTTCGATGAGAAAAATGGATATTTTGTCCACCTCAAAAATAAAATTCAAACCCACTTCAAAGAGGGAGATATTTCCTTGAAACCATATATTCTAGTGAATGGATTTACAGAAGCGTATCCATACATAAGACCTGGAGAATTCCTTAAGAATGTAGAGTCATATACGACAGAATTTAAGTTGATATTATTCTACCCCGGTGAAGTACAAGGAGAAACCTTCTACCTATTCGGAGAGCTAGAAAGCGAAAATATATACAGAGCCAATTTATTAAACCAAATGATCGAAAATGCAGATTAAAGAATTATTCTTAAAAGATATAAATAGACGAATCAATCCCGCTGTAGTAGCATCAATCACTGAAGATGAGATACTACAACAGGAGATTGAAGAATACATATTTACCCCAACCATTACCAAGGAAATACACAAGTTCCTGCATGCTGTTCTCTTAGGCCAAAAAGGGAAAACGGGGGTGTGGATCAATGGATACTATGGATCAGGTAAGTCTCACTTTATCAAGTATCTCTACTTTTGTCTCAATAGAGAAGTGTATCCTATGGCTTTCGATAGATTTGCTGATTCTATTGATGCGCTCGATGTCATGGACGAACCTACCCTATCACAGATCAATACATTGAGATCAAGAATTGATAAATCTAGCTTCTACATTGACTTATTCAATATAGATGCAGTATCTGGTCAAGGTGGGAACACTGCAGAAGCTGATAAGTCTAGAATAACGAGAATATTATTCAATAGGCTTAACTCGATCCGTGGTTACAATAATGGCAATATCTCATTGGCATTATATCTAGAGAAAATTCTTGATAAAAAAGATCAGTTCAATTCATTCAAGAAGAATATAGAGGCAAGTATCGGAGAGCCGTGGGATGGTAATCAAACCATGTACGTGCAGTCATTCTTAGATGAGGTGATTAGTGAAGCAAAGCTATTGGTCCCAAAACTAGACGAAGATAGCCTCAAAAGAAGCATCACTGAGGATAAGGATACAAGCATAGAAGTCTTCGTCAAGGAATTGCAAGACTTCGTAAGTGAAAAATCCGATGATTATAAACTTATCTTCTTGATGGATGAGATGTCTCAATACATAGGAAGCAATGATAATCTGTTGCTCAATCTACAGACCATCGTAGAGGCCGTAGGCGATCACTGTGACAACAAGGTATGGATCGTATGTACTGCCCAGCAACAACTGCAAGATCTTATGGATTATGCAGGTACAAGCAAAGATAATGTAGGGAAGATCCTCGGTAGATTCGAGACTCGGATCTCACTCCAAGGGACGGATGCAGCTATGATCACCAAGAAGAGAATCTTAGAAAAAACTGCCGCAGCAACTAGTGACTTGCATGATTACTACAAAAACAACAAAATAGCCTTAGAGAATCAGTTTCACTTCGAAAATCATTCTTACAATAACTACAAGGATCACGACGACTTCATACTTACTTATCCATTCATCCCTTATCAATTCGAATTGATATCTGATGTCTTCGCATCGTTTAGCAATCTAGGATACATCAATCAAGGAGTAAAAAATACAGAAAGAGCCATACTCGGAACTACCCATGCGACGATCAAAGAAAATCAAAAACATGACGTGGGTTACTTCGTTTCGTTTGATCGGTTTTTTAATGAACAACTAAAGCAAAATCTTGCTCATACAGCTACACAGATCGTATCTAAGGCATTGAGATTGGAGAAGGTAGAATCAGACGAATTTGCCCAACGAGTAGTGCAAGCATTATTTATGATATCACACTTGGGTGAACAACAAGCACTAGCCCTTCCTGCCAATGCCGAAAACCTAGCGACCCTCCTGACCAATGATCTCAATACTGCAAAGTCTGACCTCATCAATGAGATACAGACGATTCTAGATTATCTAGAATCCAACTATGTGATCCAACTGCAAGATGGTAAGTACAGATTCTTATCGGATGACGAAGTACTCGTCGCTGAATCCATCAAACAACAGTCTGTAAGTGTAGATAAGCGTCTCGATATCCTCTGGGCAGATATCGTAAGACCGATATTAGGATCCAAGACCAATGTAACCTACGGAAACAAAAATATCAAGATCCAGTACCGATTAGATGATAAGGATATACAAACATCAAGTGATTTCACTACCCACATCCTCATCTATGGTGAGAGTGATCCTAATAAAATCATGATGGGTGCTCAGACTCTAGACCTCTACATCCCGTTTAGCCAATATATCAGCTCTGATGAGAAGTTCAGGAAAGAGCTCTACGAATATGTAAAGACCAAAGATTACATCAATGAAAACAGTACCTCGGATGACAAACGAAGAAAAACCCTAGAGACATTCGCGAGCTACAATAATCAACGGCAAAAGGAAATCATCAAAAAACTATCGGATGCTTTTGTAGAACTACCTATAGTCAGTGGACAAGAAGTAAAAACAGCGGATCAGTATTCCTCACTAGACCCTAAGAGGAGGTTTGACGATATACTCACCAAGCATATGGCTGGTCTTTATCGTAAAAATGATCTTGCATCTAGCTACGCATCTACCAATGAAGAACTAAGAGCCAAAGCTAAAGCAGGAACTCAGACTTCCATGATGCTATCACCTGCAGAAGTAGAAGTAGAAAGTATCATCAATAATAAGGGAATAACAAGAGTCGATGACCTCTGCAAACAGTTCGAGAAGATCCCATTCGGGTGGAAGGACACGAGTACGATAGATGTCATCCTCACCCTCATCAAGAAACGACAACGATACGCAGAATATCAAAATAAACCGGTAACTGCCACTGACTTCGTAGAGCGAGCAATCAATTCTGCTTCTAGAAAATCACTGGACCTCAAAAAGGAAGAATCACTCGACTGCGCACCATGTATAGAAAAGATTAATAGAGCACTCGGCACAGTAGTGAATACTTCCATCCAAGATAAATACGAACTGCAGAAAGAAGTAAAGGCTGGACTGAGTACTACATTGACCGCAGTGACGAAACTGACAAAAGAACACCCAAACGAACTATTCGCCAATAAGCTGTATGACTTCAAAAACAGACTGACCGATATGGTGCAGGCAGCTACACCTGATCAGCTGTGCACCCTAGTAGATCAGCATCATATAGAACTCCGATCACTCAAAGATACTTA
The DNA here is from genome assembly GCA_047628935.1 of Halioglobus sp. Lineage (GTDB taxonomy): Bacteria > Bacteroidota > Bacteroidia > Chitinophagales > Saprospiraceae > CAJXUU01. Next base: position 26,232 of record JBLHWH010000022.1, read on the forward strand.
CGAAACGACTCAAGAATTCATAGATAATAACTATGACCAGTTCCGAAAGATAAGGTCTTGGGTACAGAGCCATGGCCATAGCTTATCTAGCTTAGAAGATGTAGATCCTGACATGATCACGCGCCTCAAGGAATATGGCATGCAAGAAAGCGAACCATGGAACGACTTCCCGACCATGAGAAAAGCACACAAAGAACTGGAAGCAAAACTCAATGAAGCTCTGGCTAAAGCCAAACAAGCAGCATTGGATGATTATAAGGCCGCCGCATACAGGGTCAAAGAAGAGGCCGAGGCCAAAGGGGCTAGCGTAGTAAACTTAGTGAATGAACCAGAAATAGAAGCGCAAATCAATAAAGTAACTTCTCTAGATGGTCTTAAACTAAAACGTAAAAATGTAGCTACATTCGAAAAAGAAGAACTACAAAAACTTGCACCTGAAGAGAAATCTATAGTACTAGAAACCAAAACACTCATGGGAACAAAAGTCCTATCTTCTGATGCTCAAATAGATGAATATGTAGAGAAGCTTAGATCAAAACTCAAAGCGGAACTCAGCAACGTAGATAAGATAATATTGTAAAATTGCTGAATCGCTTTAATTGCGGAAGATGCACTTATCAATTTATACAACAATGATAAACTAAACAACATGAAATCAACGCTTAGGAATTATCGAAGTGAGGATATATTAAAGATACAAAGGAGCAAAAATACTAGTAGCCAAGAAGTAGATGATAAAGAAGACTCTGGTGCATCAATCGTAATGGGCCGAAATAACGAAAATCAAAACCTTAATATCGACTTTGGGTATACGGGATCTAAGAATAGTTTTAGAAGAAACCTGGACATAGGCATACCTGAGGTTATCGAGATGAAAAATTATCTAGATAATTACCTTGTTAAATCCAGCACCAAGGATATGTACGTGATATTTCATGATCCGTATTATAATAGTGATAAAATAGTTGACCACTTCGAATTAGAGATGATAGGTAATATAGAGCTGCCAGGATATAAACTAGGTCATCTAAAACTTAAAGAAGCTCCTCATGTGAAATTCACATCTCTAGAAATCGATAGACAAGCTGAAGTGAGTGTATATGTGCAACTATATAAGACGAATGAATTGATAAAATACAGACTCTTAGATTTCTTCTTTGCTAATCGACTCCTTGTTGGTGATACTAAGTTCTCTCTGAACCCTATCAATCTAAACCATAATAATCAAGTTGTTGCAGCTCACTATTTTAGTATTGATTTTCAATTCAATACAACTTCGAAAATCGAAATAGTTGATCGATTAACTATAAGTGATTTAGATATCATCAATTCAGATGCCGAAAAGCGAAACTATCCAATTAGCTATATTAATAAACTAAGAGCATCTTCCTAAATAGATTTTGTGATCTAATCACATAACTCATCAACTTAATAACTCATTAACTCACCAATTGAACGCATGGATACCAATCAAATAAAATCATTTGCCAAAGCCGCTAGACTCAGCATCATGCAAAGTGTAGCCAATAGAATGACATTCTGGAATGTGCAGCCGGACGGTACACATGGCAATGCCCCTGAGAAAGTAACCGGTGGATACATATACAACGGCTTACCCTATGACGATGCCACTGTACCTGACAAATGGATCAGACTATCCCAGAGAGTAACCAACAAACAAAGCTACCTCGACCTAGAAGAAGAAGCGGCCTATACATGGTTCAACAGATTGATGGTGATCAAGATCATGGAAGAGAATGGATATATACAACCTACTCTCTCCCTTGTAGAAGGCACTAGCACACCCCACCTCCTCCAACGAGCAAAGATGGGACAGCACAGCCTTACGAAGGCAGCGGATATTACTAAACTCACTGACCACATCAGCAACAGTGAAGATGAGCAAGCTCTACAAGTACTCCTCATCCATCTATTCAACACACAGCCTGTATTGCAAGTCATATTTGGAAATGTACCTGCCTACATGGACCTCCTCCTCCCTACCAATCTACTGGCAGCGGATGGCTTCCTCACACAGCTAGATCAGAATGCGAGTATCACGTCGGACATGTATCGAGAAGTAGAACTCATAGGCTGGCTATATCAGTTCTACATATCAGACAAGAAAGATGAAGTCTTTAAAGGATTCAAGAATAACAAGAAAGCCAGAGCTCAAGACATCCCTGCCGCTACCCAGATATTCACCCCAAAGTGGATCGTCAAATACATGGTAGAAAACACCGTAGGAAAGATCTACCTAGACTACGAAAAAGACTCCGACCTCAAAGCCAAAATGAAATACCTAGTATCCCCCTCCGAGACCGAAGGTCAGGAAATATCCCCCTCTGGAGGGGGCAACGGGGGTGGACCGTCAACATCCAACATGTCAACATCAAGTGAGCCCATTCATAATTCAACATTCAAAATTTACACGACCTCACCCTCATAGACCCAGCCGCAGGCTCCGGCCACATCCTAGTCGTAGGCTTCGAACTACTCATGGATATGTACCGTGAGCAAGGCTACAACAGCAAAAAAGCAGTAAGAGAGATCCTAACCCACAACCTCCACGGACTAGACATAGACGATCGTGCTATGCAGCTCGCCCGACTCGCCATCCTACTCAAGGCTGCCTCATACGATGATAGCATCCTCACGGGCGAAATCCCTGTACCACGTATATATGCATTCCCAGAAGCGATAGACTTTGGCAGAGAAGAGATCAGCCGATTTCTAGAGACGACAGACGATGCGATCATCACAGAAGTAGTAGATGCACTCCACCTACTGGCCCAAGGTAAAAACCTAGGATCAACCATACAGCTAGCACTCAGTGACGATGCTCAGGCCATCCTACAAAAACAAGGACAACAGTGGCAAGAAAAATATAAAGCAGGAAGCCTTGATGCTTTCCGAGGACTATTTTGGGAGCGCCTATCTGCCTATCTACCGATACTAGAGATACTGACTCAGCAATATGCAGCGGTAGTAGCGAATCCGCCATATATGGGCCAGAAAAGCATGAATCCTGATCTCAAGGAATACATTAACAAAAAATACCCTACCACTAAGTCTGATCTCATGACAGTCTTTATGGAAGTGATTCCTAATCTAACAAAGGACGGATTTAAGTTTTCATTGATCAATCTACCTTCTTGGATGTTTCTATCTTCTTTCGAGAAACTAAGGAAACAATATATAGATGATTACTCCTTTGACAACCTACTGCATATGGGAAGAGGCATATTTGGTATTGACTTTGGTTCTGTAGCATTTACTATTACAAAAGGGCAAAAAGAAAACTCGCATGGAGATTATTTCCGATTGCATGAGCGAAATTTCCAACACCTATATTATCAGGATATAGAAAAGCTATTTTTATATGCCAATGGTAATAATGAATACCGATATGACTTCAAGACATATCGAGATGATGAAGGAACTCATGAAATTCCTTCAGAGAGTATGGAAAATGGAAAACAAATCTTTTATCCAAATATTCCTCAGATTAATTTTTCTAAAATACCAGGAAGTCCAATTGCATTTTGGTCATCTACAAGTATTATTAAGGCATTTGAAACAGGAATTAATATAGCTTCAAAATATACTTCAGGGCAAGGTATGTTTACTTCAGATAATAAAAGGTTCCTTCGAAAATGGACTGAAATATCTCAGAGGAAAATGAAGCTAAATTTATCTTCTCATGAAGATTCTAAAAATAGTACAGCTAAATGGATTCCTTACAATAAAGGGGGGGCTTACCGAAAATGGTTTGGCAACTTAGAGTTTGTAATAAATTGGGAAAATGAAGGTGATGAAGTTATTGGGTATGCAAAAGAGTTATATAACACCGCATCTAGGTCAATAAAACAAGTGAAGAACTATTTTAAGCCTGGGATCACTTGGTCTTTAATTTCAAGTGAAAAATTAAGCGCAAGATTAAATCCTTCAGGAAGCGTCTACGGTGATGCTGGGCCATTTATTTTACTGGACGACAATCTATATATTCTAGGTTTACTGAATACAAAGTTTTGTAATCACATTCTCAAGATTTTGAACCCTACTCTAAATTTTAGCAGTGGTGTCGTTTCAAAAATGCCAATTAGTATTGATAATAAAACAATAGATCTAGATTTAATAGAAGAATCGATTCATATTTCATTAGAGGACTGGGATTGTTCTGAAACTTCTTGGAATTTCGAAAAAAATATATTCGTAACTAATTTAAACCAAACTCATTTCTCTTCAGAATTTGAAATTTGGATTAAAAAGACAACAGACTCATTTTTTAAACTTCATAGAAACGAAGAAGAGTTAAATTACACATTTAATTCTTTATATGACCTATTAGATGAAATTGATTGTGAGGTAAATTTAGCTGATATAACGATTTTACAGCAAGAGCTAGATCGTGAGCAAATTAGTAAAGATGAATTTTCACTTCGACAAAAAGGAGTGGGATTCAAAGGTAAGAAAATTGGGTTTCCAATTAATTTAGAAAGTTACATATTACCGGTATTCAAAGATCTTCTAATGTCCCAATTCATTTCGTACTGCGTTGGCTTGATGCTAGGCAGATACCGTCTCGATAAACCAGGGCTCAATATCGCTCATCCAGAGCCGACTGCAGATGAGCTAGCCCCTTATGTATTCAATGGAGTGACCGTAGATATTGATGATGATGCCATCATCCCACTTATGGGAGCAGACTGCAACTTCCAAGATGATATCCTCGTAAGACTCGACAATATCCTCACCGCTATATGGGGCAAGGATACCCTCACAGAAAATAAAAACTTCCTGCAAGAATGCCTAGAGATGACCTTGCAAAAGTTCGTCACCGAGAAGTTCTGGCCCTACCACTACAAGACCATGTACAAGAAAAAGCCGATCTACTGGCTCTTCACCTCCAATGTGAAGAGTCCACAGAAGGCTGCCTTCAAGGTGCTCGTATATATGCACCGGATGGATCGATTTACCCTCAGTAAGATCCGTAATCAGTATCTCCATCCACATCAAGAGCATCTACAGTCACAGCATGATGCACTATCTGCCAGAGCAGAGAGCTTAGCCAAAGACGAAGCCAAGCGACTAGACCTCCTAGGTAAGCAGATCATAGAGTGCCGTGACTTTGATGATAGGCTGAAGGTATTGGCTAATCAGCAGATCACCTTTGATCTGGATGATGGCGTGACGGAGAATTATAAGTTGTTTGCTGGGGTTGTGGGGGAGTTGAAGTAGAAAATTAAATCATGAATAAGAACCAAATAAAATTTACATTTAATCTTCCAACAATTCCCGATTGGGAAGTGGAAAACAGTCATTATATTGTTGAGTTCGTTAATAACTTGATTAATAACGAACTGATTAAAGATTTCTTCACTTTAACTGAAATAATTATTACCGAATCACTTTGGGATGATGTGCATACATTTCTATCAAAGGACAACCCTTTATACGAAAAAGAGCTAAAAATAAAAGGCTTATTATACGCAGGAAAAATAGAAAGTTGGAACAATCAAAAAATACTATTTTTTGATGTAAGGTACTTGGGCACTGAGAAGGGTGTAGAAATTTTAGCTGAATTGTTTTTTAGCCATGCCATTGGTAATCGCCTTAAACGTCCCTCAGTTATTGATGTTACTAAATCAATACGCGACGTTTCAGAAGGCTTATTTTATTCAATTCTTTCTGAAAACCATTTAAGGAATTATATAGCTCAGATATTTCCAAATTCAATACTAGAATATGAATCCACAGCTGATTTCACGTATAGCTTCAAGCGAAATATAAAATCACTTCATTACACTTATCAAAAAGATACAAATAATTTCAAATTTGTCAAGAGTGTCGTCGAAGAGTTAAATAGGTTTCTAAAAAGGACTATCAGATTTAGAAATGATAACCTTTCATGTGATCAATTCCTATCTGAGATTGAATCTATCATATCGATTATAGATTCTGTAAATGTCTACACTGATGACCATGGAGAAGTATTCAAAGCCTCAATTTTAAGTATTCTAAACAAATGCGATTTTGATTTTTACGACGCACACCCCGGCACTGGTTTTAAAGTAAAATCAGGACCAAAAAAATTATTCCCAGATCTAGCTGATACCAGACAGTCTATTGTTTGCTTTCTAGATATTCTGGGTTTTGCAGACCTTATTGAGAAATATGACCATGATGATTCCAGTATTATCTTGAAAAACATAAGTGCAGCTCTAGATTTAGCTGTATCAACCGCCTTTGATATACAATCCAAAGTAGGTGACGAAGACTTCAAGGAACATTTCGAATATCGTATGTTTTCAGACTGCATAGTTCTATCAATACCTTATATTGATTTCGGTGCAGACTTTAAGCATAACTTTTATAGCTTAGCTAATGCAGCGATATCATTTCAGCAGTCTATGATGTTTTATGGCTTCTTCGTGAGAGGTAATATTTCAGTTGGCAGTTATTACTCCACCCCTAATATGTTATTTTCTGGCGGTCTTGTTAAAGCTTATAAAAACGAAGGCCCAACTAAATATCCAATTGTTTCTTTGAGCGATGAGGTTTTAGAACTTTTAAGTAAGCCATCAGAATATGACGGATATTTAATGGATATGAGAAAGCTAATCGTTAAACACAGTTTCGAATCTAAAGGGCATAAAGTATTTATTAATCCAATTTATACCTTGCTGGAGCAAAATCAAATTATCAGTGATCTTGACATTAATATTAATGAGGCCTTCAAAGAACTTGGTGCAAAATCAGATAGAAACTTCTTCTCTGGTCTTCTTGAAAATTTGAGTCAGCAATATGGTGGTAAAAGTACAAATGAGTCTGTCAATGATGCCATTCTTACAATGAAGGGAAAGGTTCAAGGAAATATTAATAATTTTAATTATAAAATAGACGACGAGCAAGATCTCGACATCAAAGCTGGCTTTGGAAAAGTACTACAAAAATATGAATTTTTGATCTTATTGTTCGATTGGCTCGAAGGCAATAAAGAAGATAACAGATTTGAGTATCTAAGTTTAGCCTCTAAAGAAAATGCTGACTTATAAATTATGGCTAGCTTCATCTATATTTGCTCTAAGAAAGAACTTCAAAGTGCATCATTAACGAATACTAGTAAGCAGGACGTTAGATCTTTTGTGCCTATTATCAATCGTTAAATACATGTTTCATATTATTATAAGCTGTAATTCTTCTAGTCTTATTGCCATTGCTTCTACTGAAATATTAAACACAGATGTCATTGATATTATTGGGCTAGAGTTATACATAACACTACTTGCTACTATTCTACTCCAATCTCTAAGATTGTGCACTTTTTTATTTAAAGTACCTAGTGAACTGTTGGTGACGGCATATGCTGTCTCTTCATTTAATACTAAGCTATCTGTACCAAATGTTCTAATGAAGATACTCTTCATTACTTTTTTAGGCATAAGGAAGTAAGAGGCAAACTTATCAGCTTGATATTCGGCTGATACTCTTCCATGTTTATTACACACCATATAGTATGGTCTATCCCTATGTTGTATTACCTCAGTATGTAATAAGGCATGACCTAATTCATGGGATCTTGTAAAATTTCTTACTTCTTTTGGGTATTGTTTTGATAGTCTGACTGTATAATTATCCTTATTGATGATGCCAGCAATTTCTTCATTATGCTCATTTGTTCCGCAGGAGCTAATATCTTTACAATCATATTCTAGAAGCTTTAATAACTTAGTCGCATCAATGGTTTCTAATGGACTTCTAGAGCGTCCGTCTTTCCATATTACGTCTTGATACTTATGCATTGTAAGAAGCATATTTCTAGCTAGCTCTTCTATTTCATTATTATTAAGGTATTTCTTATATAATAGCGCACCTTTGAGTTGATCTATTTTGTATTTCAATTGATTGTTCCTTTCTGCAAATGTGTCCATCATTTCTAGTCTTTCATCATTTGCTTTTTGTAACCTTTTGTATTCAGCCTTGAGATGATCTCTTTTGATTATCATTTCTGCGACCCATTCATTAAGAGGAAAAAATGAAAGGTTGAGATTTATTATTGATAAACATCCGCTGATAGCCGATATAGCATTACTGATAGCTACTTGAGAATCACCCCTTACCCACCAAGCACCATTATCAAATACTGAGATGGCTTGATCAGCAATTTCTGCTGCGACTTCAGCAATTTCTGCAGGGATTTCGGTACATCTAACTAGCTTCTTCTGTATCTGACTATTAAGACTATTCTTATTAGCTTGATTTTGTTCTTTGTCTCTTGCTTCTCTTAATTTATGCACCGAATCAAACCTTTCAGAATCTTCTTGAAAGAGTATTTCTAGTCTCTTTATTAAATCATCTTTCAAATGAGATTTGATGAAATTGCAATCCGAATGAAAGTTTGAATACATATTTTTTCCAAGCGTTACTTCTGCTACCGTTACATTTAGGTGTGCAGAAAGAAGACAGGTTAGTGCAGCTGCACTTCCAGAACCAGGTTTATGCTTTCCTGCGCCAAATTTTTTGAGTAATTCGTCTAAAATTTCTTCAATAAGTTTTGTTTTCATAATTGATCTGATAGTTACTAATGGAACTATAATGTTATTATAATAGTTCAATTAGTGTGCTATATTGAGAATATTTCTCGTTATTGATACATTATTAATACTTAAGACATGATTATCAGATTCACAGTTGACAATGTTCTGTCATTTAATAGCGAGCAAGAGTTATTGCTCATACCCGGTAAAAACAGAAATCATAGCGATCATGTTATTAAGAAAAATAAGTCTAGAGATGTAGACATACTAAAGTCTGCCATTATATATGGAGCCAATGCTAGTGGTAAGACTAATCTTATTAAAGCCATATATCTCATGAAGCAAATACTACTGCATGGTGAACGAGACACCATTTTGTATGATAAGTTTAAACTAGATGGCTTGGCAGGAGATAGACCCTCCAAAGTTGAGATGGAGTTTAATATTAATGAGATAAACTATGCTTATGGATTCACTTTTACTCATAATCAGATAGAGACGGAGTGGCTTTATTACTTTAATAAAGAGAAAGACTTCAAAATATTTGATCGTAAGACGACAGGGAAGCAAGTCGAAGTTACCTTTGATAACCTCAAGCTCAAGAAAAAAGAGATGGATAATCTTGCTTTCATGGGGCGGATCACCAAGCCAGCCGAGTGTTTTCTTCATTCTCTTATCAGTAGTAATGTAGACGATATGGAGGGCATCAACATGCTTAAGGATGCATACTCTTGGTTTACAGATTCTTTAACGATTATATTTCCTAATTCGAGATTTGGTGGATTAGAAGTCGGCTTAGATACTGATAAATCCTTCGCAGATTTATTTCAGTGGGCTTTAGAATATTTTGGTACTTCGATTAAAGGATTAGAGCAAACTGATGTAGATTTCTTTAGTTCAGATGTAGACTTACCCAAGTTTATAAAAGAAGAAATACAGTCAAGTAGTAAGGTTGGTGAAAAGGGGCTATTCACTGGCATGGATAATCTGAGGTATAAATTTGAAAAAATGCCCAATGGAGATATCTCAGCCTCTAAGCTAATGACGAAGCATACTACTCAGAATATGAATGATGCCTTTGTAAATTTTGAGATGAATGATGAATCAGACGGTACGCAGCGAATCATGGATTTCATACCAGCTATCGCAGAGCTGACTAAGCACAATCGAGTATTTATCATAGATGAGATAGAAAGGAGCTTACACGTTAATCTCGTGGTCAAAATAATGACAATGTTTTACGAGTTTACAGTAGGTAAACGAAGTCAATTGATAGTAACTACACATGAGTCCGCATTACTAGATCAAGATCTTGTGCGTAAGGATGAAGTATGGTTTGTAGACAAGAATAAAAATGGGGAATCAGAGATAAGAAGTCTAGCAGAATATAATGTGAGAAAAGATCTAGATATAAGAAGTGGTTATCTACACGGAAGATTTGGTGCAATACCAAAATTCTATAATACTACACCTAATCCGCTAATCAATATTGCAGCTGATGAGGGTTAAGAAAGAGCTCAAGCGAAGAACAGCATTTCGCGATGGTAAGTGCATCGTCATAGCTACTGAAGGAGCTGTGACAGAATACAATTATTTTAGACAGTTGGATGCTGAATCAGTACTATCAGAACAACGCTTTCAGATAGAAGTATTGAGAACTGAAAATGGAAAGTCCTCACCAAATCATGTTATCAAAAGATTATCTGAATATAAGAAGAAATACAATATAAAAGCCGATGATGAACTATGGATGGTGATAGATAGAGATCGCTGGGATATTGGAATGCTTACAGAAATCATACAAGCTTGCAAACAAAAGGGGTTTGGATTGTGCGTCTCTAATTCTTGCTTTGAGATATGGCTTTCACTCCATTTTGAAGACTTATCACAGATATCATCTCAAGAAACACAGGACCTAATAAATAATTATAAAATAGACAATAAGACCTTTTCCAAAAGACGCATATCTAAAGTTTTAGGTAGAGAACCAAAGAATGATTTCTCGGAGTTTCTTAATTTATTACCAGTAGCATGTAATAATGCTAAACTATTAGAAGCTAAATATGGAACCAATATATTATCAACTCTTGGAAGTGGTGTTTATAGAATTTTTGATGGCAAATTGTAGATCTCAGCTTTAGATCTATACCACATAGTTTTCGAGAATATTTATGCATTAAGACACTATTATCGTACCTCTATGCATATATTTTCTCATTTCTTTACATCATTAGTATTTGATAAAAATAGAATTAAGCCTCAATAATATTAAGTAATATTTTGCATTATAGTACGTTTTTCGTACCATTATGCATATTATTACTTACACTATGACATTCCTAGATTTCATAAAGGACCTACAATCAAAATACGAATACTCCTTATCTGTCGAAGAGGCAGTGTCAACTACTGGTATAAGTAAAGATAATATCAGAGCATCTATCAGACGACAAGTGAGTCAAGGCAAACTGAAATCAGTAAGACAGGGATTCTATATTATCATTCCTCCTCACCATTCTCCATATGGTACACTGCCATTAAGCTTGTTTGTTGATAAACTTATGGCGTATGTAGATCAATCATACTATGTAGGACTATATTCTGCAGCTAAGGTCTATGGGGCAAGTCATCAGAAGGTCATGCAAGAATTTGTGATGATAGTACAACCATCCATCCGAGATATAGACAAAGGACATATCCGCATCAATTATTCTACAGTAAAGAATTGGCCTCAAGCCAATCTAAAACGGCATAAGTCTGATGCAGGTGGTTACATGATTTCCAGTCCATCTCTTACAGCAATAGACTTGATAAAAGAACATGGTAATATAGGTGGAATATCCGCTGTATATACTGTCCTAGAAGAGCTCGTAGAAGAGGTGAATGTTCCAGATATGGAAGCGTTGATGAGCTGGTATCCTATAATAAGTAATATACAACGGATGGGCTGCCTACTGGAGATGATTGGTGCTGATAAAGGAATAATAGAATGTATAACAAATCGCCTTAGCAACGAAAATTTATTCCATGTAGATCTGAGTAAAACGGATGATGGTACTATAGCTTATAATAAGAAGTGGAAAGTCAGAATTAATAAAACGATAGAAAGTGATCTATGGTAGGCCGAACGTATATCAATAAATGGAAAATCACTGATGCCCCATGGAAAACATCTGACCAAGTAGAGCAAGATCTAATCATTTCTCGGACGCTAATCGCTATATTTTCTGATGACTACTTGAGATCACATCTTGCATTCCGAGGAGGCACAGCTCTCACGAAACTCTACTTAAAACCACCACCAAGGTACAGTGAAGATATAGACCTAGTACAGATCAAATCAGAACCAATCAAGCCCATCATGCAGCGGATAGATGAGGTGATCGACTACTTCGATCTCCCTCGTGGTACAAAAGTAGCAGGTCATGGAGCTAAGGCTTTTTATAAATATGATTCAGAAAGTGGCAATCGTCTTAGACTAAAAATCGAAATCAACTGTCAGGAGCATTTCCATGTTCTCCCTCATGAAGAAATAGATTTCGATGTAGCAAATGATTGGTTCTCCGGGACTGCAAAGTTGACTACCTATAATCTGAATGAGTTACTAGGTACAAAGTTGAGAGCATTATACCAACGCAAAAAAGGTCGTGATCTTTTTGATCTATATTATGCATCACAAGTTGCAGATATTGACATCAAAACTATTGTAGCGTGCTTCAAAGAATACATTGCTCAAGGATCAGGATTGAAACCTCCAACCCAAAAGCAATTTATAAATAATATCAAAGACAAAGAACAAGATAGAGACTTCACCAGTGATATGTCATTACTGCTCAGGCCTGAGATTGATTATGATCAAACTAAGGCATTTGAATGGATAATTGATGAAGTAGCTTCCAGAATATAGAATAAATGATACTAGATAAAATAGCAAACAAATTTAAAAATCAAGTCGGACTTAGGTGCTTGTTCATCTTTGACGCCCAGGTCGAGTATCAAGAGGCACTCAACGAGCTACCAAGTGGATATACAATATTAGATGTCAATCACAGGTATTTTGACACCAAGATTCAGCTATCTGCCTTACTTCAAGGCAATGAAAAGGTAATTCTCTATCATAGATATGCCAAGCCTACTGGATTATATGCACTACAGGGCTATCTCAGAACGAATGACGAACTAAGGATGGATGATGTAGCTCATTTTATGGAGGAGTATAATCTATCACCTCACCTTTCGCCATTGGCCGAAAAGTACATGTCTCATTTCACTAAGACAAACCGCAGCAAACTCGCCAAAGTATTAAGACCAGAGGCATTCACAGAAGATAATATCAAACGCGGATTGATAAGTATAGCACTGGACATGCATACTGTTGCGGATAGAGAGGTATGTTTGATGAAGGGAATGATCCTCGCCAAAGAGGAAAAAAGCCTTTCTTCAGCCATTAGTAGATTAGAGAAAAATGAACTCGCAAAAACATATCTGTCATGGATCAATACAGAATTTGGTCTTAACCACGCCGAACTAGACAAAAACACATTTGACGAAGCTATCGAGAAACTAAAGTATCTCATGTTGCGATATGACCATACCTTAGATAGTCCAGCTGATACCTATACGTCACTTAAAACAAATAACACCGCTGCCAAAAATAGGATCGTAGCTTTCTTACAATCATGGATAGAACATAAAGACTACAGCAAAGAGATCTCAAATACTCTGGACAGTCTAGGTTCTAAAATAGAAGAGTCTAAAATCATAGAATGGTATGGTATAGAAAAAGAATTTACATATAGTACTCCAAAGTTACTAGACAATATTTATAATAAAATCATAGGCCAACTTACAAATGCAACTGAAAAAGGATCATATGTTAGCTTAGAAAATACGATTATACCTGTATCTACATGGCATGCGGATGGTGGACGTATGTCGACGGTCGCTGACTTTATCCGATATACATCCGCATTCCTAATGACAATTGCAGATAATGAGTTTATCTATATCACTCAGATAGAAGATATGCTCAAGTATTACGAAGAGAAAGGATATCTCACAGATACTTACTATCGTCAATTGATGATAGCATATGGATCATTGGATGATGAATGGAGGCTGAAGGTCAACGAATTACTAACAGCCGTACATAGTCAATACTACGATCATCAGAAACGCCAAAATATTCATTGGCAAGATAAGATGGATAAGATCTCATTTGACTATGGTGCCATCCAATATCCTAAACAATATGATTTCTACCAAAACGAAATTAAGGATGTCAAGACTGCTGTTATTATTTCCGATGCATTTAGATATGAATTGGCAGCTGAATTATCTGAGATCTTACTACAAGACAAAAAAACGGAAGTAGAGCTCAGAGGAGCATTGGCTAGTATCCCTTCATTCACACAGATGGGTATGACTAATCTATTGCCTCATAAATCGATTGAGCTTACCAGTGACAAGTCTGATTTTGTTCTGAGTATTGATGGTGTGAAAACTATATCTACCAACAGAGAGAAGATTTTGCAAAAGAAGAAAAATAATGCAATCGTTTTGCTCTATCCAGAAATAGCAAAAATGAATACAGAAGAAGTAAACAACTTGTTTAAATCTCACCCTCTCGTATATATATATCATAATCATGTTGATGCGACTGGAGATAAGAGAGAATTAGAAGGTTATACTTTTAATTCTTGCAATAAAGCTATTCAAGAAATTTATAGTTTAACAAAGAAGTTAAATAGTGCAAAGGTATATCACCAGTATGTTACAGCCGATCACGGTTTCCTATATAATCACAGGGCGGTAGAAGATATAGACAAAGAAGACATGCCTTCGACTGGCAAAGTTTTCCATAAAGATAGTAGATGCTGCATTATAGATGATAGTACTGATCATAAAACAGGTTACGCATTTCCGTTGAAAAATACGACACAAATAGATACAGAATTGCAGGTTTTACTCCCTAAAGCTATAAATAGATATAGGAGAAAAGGAAATATAGGATTGAGATTTGTCCATGGAGGTGGAAGCCTTCAAGAATTAGTTGTTCCAATCCTTAAATATTATAGAAAATCTAATACTAAGCGATCCAAAGTCAAGTTCAAAAGAATAGACAATACACAGCGGATGACATCTTCACTCAAGGTATCTGTCTTACAAGAAAATGCAATTAGCCCTCAGATTCAATCGCGTAGTATTGTTTTGGGGTTGTATGATCTGCAGAACGAGCTAATGTCCAACAGTATAACATTCGACCTCAATCAATCCTCTGACAAACCATCAGAAAGAACGTTTAATGGAATAATGACTTTGACGACTGTAGGATCATCGAAGAGTTTTGTATATCTCAGAGCAATGGATGTAGACGATGTACTTAATCCAATAATTGATGATAAGATCATAATCACGAACATAACCGAAATCGACGAATTCTAAAAGAAAATACCAATGAGCTTAGAAAAGAAAATATCAATCTTATACGAAGGAAAAGTAGTAAAGAAGAGTCTTGCCAAAGATATCAAGACAAATGCTGTAGTCCCTACTTATGTATTAGAGTATTTACTAGGACAACATTGTGCCAGCTTCGATGAAGAGATCATAAGTGCTGGACTCGATAAAGTTAAAACCATCATAGCTAACAATTATGTCAACCGAGAAGATTCACAATTAATCCAATCTCGAATAGCTGATGGTCGTATCACAAAAGTAATCGATAGAATAACGGCAAGGTTCAACGCTGATAAAGGATATTCAGAAGTGGATTTCACTAATCTAGGAATTAAGAAAGTGCCTATCAAAAAGGAATACACTGACAAATATCCTAAGATTCTCACAGGAGGAATATGGGCAATAATATCAATTAGATACATTCCGAAAGAAGGTGGAGATAGTCCTTGGATAGTAGAAAACATTAAACCAATCCAGATATCAAATATTGATTTTGATGAATATGTCAACCTTAGAAAAGAGTTCTCGACAGATGAATGGAAAAATCTACTCCTAACGACTTTGGGGCTAAACATAGAACAATTCTCTCCACAGCAAGTATTGATGCAGCTGACAAGGTTAATTCCGTTTTGCGAGAGAAATTATAATATAATAGAGCTCGGGCCAAAGGGTACTGGTAAGTCACATGTCTATTCTGAGTTTTCACCTCATGGTATATTGATTTCGGGAGGTGAGGTGACAGCTGCAAAGTTGTTTGTAAATAACACAAATAACGCCATAGGGCTTGTCGGGGTTTGGGATACAGTAGCCTTCGATGAGTTCGCAGGCAAGGACAAGAAGGTTAACAAAGATCTAGTAGATATCATGAAAAACTACATGGCCAATAAGACTTTCTCTAGAGGGAAAGAATCTATTGGAGCAGATGGTTCGATGGTGTTTGTAGGTAATACGAAGCACAGCGTACCGTATATGATGAAGCATGCTGACTTGTTCGATCCCCTTCCCAAGGGATATTACGATTCCGCTTTCTTGGACAGGATACATTACTATCTTCCTGGATGGCAGATGGATATCATCCGTACCAATATGTTCAGCGATGGTTTTGGATTCATAGTAGATTACTTTGCTGAGATCCTGCATCACTTAAGAACTAAAGACTATAGCTTATTACTGGAGAAACATTTTAAACTAGATAGCTCATTCACTACAAGAGACAAGACAGCAATAAAGAAGACGTATGCTGGATTGCTAAAGATCCTATACCCAGACCAAAACTATACTGATGAAGAAGCTCAAGAGCTTATTGAATTTGCTATTGCCGGAAGACGAAGAGTGAAAATTCAGATTCAAAAAATGGATGAAACTTTTGATGTGCCTGTAGATTTCTCATACACTAATAAAAATGGGGCTAAAAAAGAAGTCGTAACATTAGAAGAAATAGAGTACAATCAGCAAAGCAGATCAGATGAAAATTTAGATGGCACTACTGACAGTGGATTGCTATCCTCAGAAAAACCAGTTTTCTTAAAAGAAGAGACCAAATTTATCAAAGATGGACAAAAAGGAATTAGTTATCAAAATCTATTTTCAGACTATATAAACGGTGCCTCTGAAATTCACATCACAGATCCTTATATCAGAAAATTGTTTCAAATAAAGAATCTATTTGAGTTCATTCAGATGGTATATGAGCAAAAGCCTCATGGGGAAGAGATCACAATAAAACTATTCACAAAAGATGACACAGATGAGCCAGATCAAGAAGGAAATCTTATTAGACTGCAGGAATCACTTCAGGGTACTGGGATTAACTTTGAGTATGACTTCGACATACCTGAGTCTGCGCATGACAGATATATTGACTGTGATAATGGTTGGTCTATTGTACTTGGCAGAGGATTAGATATGTTCCAGTACTACGAATTCAAAAATCCATTTAATCTAGCCAATTCAGTACAAGAAGAAAGGAAGTGCAAAGAGTTTAGTGTTACTTATGTCAGGCGGAAATAATACTATAAGACTTACTGATAAATAACTGATAACAATAATTCAATATTCTGTTATCAGTTTACTTTATTCCAGACTCATAAGTATCTTTGATTCTAAATGCTATTGTTACAACAGTAATTATGACCGAACAACAAATTATATCATTGTGTGAGAAAGGAGATTTTGCGAAAGCAATCTCTGCCATTGATGAATCCATAATCCTTCCTGAAAATAGATCATCTAATATCTATCGTCTACGAGGCCAGATTAATATGGAACTAGGGAATATAGATGAGTCTATCAATGATCTTATAGAAGCCCTAAAAGTAGAGCCTAAGAATATAGAAGCGCTTACTTTAATAGGTAATATTTATGGTGGCACAAAGAACGATATTGATACTGCAATGACATATTATGGAAAAGTATTGGACTTAAGACCAACAGACCACTTGGCTATTTCCAATATAGCATCCATAAACGCAAAGGCAGGTAAATTCAAAGAAGCAATAGAGCTATTTAATAAGGCACTTGATATTAAGCCAAAATTTGGAAATGCACTATATGGGAAAGCACTTTCATTCTTTCACTTAGGTCAATACTCGGAAGCATTCGAATGTTGTACCATTACTATGAAGAGCATCAAACCTTTAAATAGTGAATCAAAGAGCATTCTATCATTTTCTCTCGAACTTATGAAGGAAATGGGCAGTCTAGTAGCCAAAGAATTTGACCAATATCCAAAAAGAAATACTTTATTAGAACAGTTACAAAAGCTATCCAATAAACCCATAGTAAGTGTAATAGATGAATCTATACCTACACCAGCCAAAATTGAGATCGCGGAATATCGGAATCAAGAGGAGCACATTATCAAATACAAGACAGATAATCCTCTGCACCATCACTTACTTTATCATGAGTTAATGCACTTGAAACTAGTTTTCGAAGCAAGAGCTGAAGATAGTAATGAGCTATTTGTTTCTAACTCTTCCATGTTTTCAAAGTTCAAAATAAAGTATTCAGTTATTGAGAAGAACCTTATTAAGAAAGGCCTTCCAACTAGTTATGCAGATACTTTGTATAGGCAGTTATTTGATGGACTTAATCTTCAACTCTACAATGCCCCAATTGATCTTTTTATAGAAGATTACATTTATAATAATTATCCTGAGCTAAGACCAATCCAATTTCTTTCCTTACTTCAAATGATAGAAACAATATTCCAAGGCGCGGATAGCAAAGAATTAAAAGGACTAGTTCCAGAAAGAATAAGAGATACGAATATCATATTGGCCATTCCACAGATTATGCACTTCAAAGATCTGTTTGGTATAGATCTCACAAGTCGGATAAAAGAAAAACATCTACTCAATAAAGGAGCAAAACTATACGGTAATTCCAAGAACTAAGAACAGATCGCACACCAGGAGAAGAATACGACATGATCAGATGGTGGGGAGAAGAACTTAACCTGACCTCATTTTATAGATTGGAGAAAGAAGATCTTCCAGCAACTAATAAGTCAGATTCTTTGTCTCCTGAAGAACTCATGTCTCAAATTGAAAGTGATCCATTTGAACTAGACACAGATCGTTCTGCGGAAGACATTGAGATGAGTAAGTTTCAAGAAAATCAAGAAGCCATTGGTCTGAACATGGCAGTTGTTATGTATATGAAAGATGCTCAATTATTCATGAAATCTCTCTCTAAGAAACAAGTCCAAGACATAGGTTTTGAAATAGCGGAAATAGGGAGATATGGTATCGATCCAGCAAAGAAAGAAGTCTACAGCCTTCGTACAGTTCCAAACAAAAAACTAACTGGCTATGCAATGCTCAGTTGGATGTATGTAGCATACAGTATCTTTGATCCGGGTCTAGAAAAACAACTAGGTTTAGATTTCGAAAAAGAACTATTAATGTCAACTAAACTCTAACTAAAACATCTATATCCATTAACTATAAATAGTGGTAAAATATAGTTGCATACTCCCTATGGTCGTATAACCTACTCTACACATACCTTCCGCCTCCTACGTCAGACTTTAGGTATATGCACTGTGATATGGCGTGACTCCATGAGCTTGCCACAGCTGTATCGCCAGAGTGATTCCCTCCTTTCTCTTCGTTGCAGTCAGTCCAGTACTCACAGCACATGCGCCAGTCGTTCCTTTATGTCACATACGCTTTGTCACTATAGCTGTCTTGCTGCACTCATTCCGTCACACATGGCTACT
>JBLHWH010000023.1:0-45024 GCA_047628935.1 Halioglobus sp.
TCAGCAAACTCTAGAAGGTTTCTACCTTTAAATAATTTCATATAGTCCTGTTTTATCTACGCATAAGGTACAAATTATATATGCATTTAACTACTGATCTCTATACGTTTAAATAAATACCTCAAAACGACAAATGGCTGATAATCATAAGATTAACAGCCATTTGATATATTTTGAAAACTAAAAAGTGATCCCGGCAGGGTTCGAACCTTAGTTTTTATAGTGCTAACAATCAATAGTTTACATAAAATAAAAATCATGTGGTCATGATTAATACACGTAAGTATTGTTTGAATTTGTATTCAAATGACTATTGTGAAGATAACCAAAATAGGGTAGGGAGCAAAGTTTTGGTATTTATAGAATTGAGAATGTTTTGAGTAAAAATTAAAATTTTAGATACCAAGTATTTTAGACGAAGTGCAGATTTTTATCACAATAGAAATGACCAATGATAGAATCGAGCTACACATGTATTGAACTTTTATTGTTAATAGAAAATACATATACGCTTACAGCAATAACTAAAAACAATAAACCTATCATGGTGGAATATATATACTTATGACTCTTTTCATATTCCGTATCGAGTAATACATTGTTCGGGTTACTTTTTTGATAAATGACATCCAGTTTTGCGCCTAAAAGATGCTCTTGTGAAGTAGAATAGCCCGTTTCCGAAACGTATGTATGTGGAAGTTCGTCACTATCCAAATAGGAAATCACTGTACGATAAGTATATCCTGATGAAGAATTGACATCGCTTGACTTTTGCACATCTATTACCGTACCAAAAGTATATACGGCATCTGCAAGAATTACATTCCTATTTTGATAGGAGCGATATGCAGAATTGAGGATCAATAACCCCACTAGTAAAATCGATATAGTCAGCAATTTATGTTTCATGAAAAGAAATTAATAATCAAACCAATATGAAGGAGAGACTTGTACCAACTAGTTGTTGAGATAATACCTAAGCCACATCCTATAAATATGATGCCGCCAATAGTCATCCACCATACATCAGCGTACTTTCCATTATTTGTCAAAATCACCACTTGATCTTCTTCATCAGGCAAATAGGCAACTGCTACCTTGTCACCCACATTATAATCAACTAAATCTGTAGTCGAGCTTGGTCGATAGCTGACTACCTGACTATAGATATTTTCGAATTCATAAATCGGCCAGTATGAAACTGAAGTTTTCCCATCATTATCCTCGCTTTCTTCTCTAATCACTTCCACGATAATAGCTATGGTTCGATTCCCTTCTTTAACAACAGAGGAAGATTTACGATAGTCAACTATAGCACTCCTAATAAAGGAAAACCCTAATGAAAGACAAAATAAGGCGAAGATAAACGACATAATTACATTTTGAAGGTTAACTTTTTGCAACTATTCTGAGGGCCACAAGATTTGCAATACTTGCTAGTAATTATATCACCATTATCACACCACCAAGCATCACCATTGTACGTACCTCTATTCACTTTAAGAAGGCGAGGGAGAGGCTTTCGTGGTATCACTTCATTGCTTTGTACATTAAAAGGCATTTCGCTTCCTTTCAAGTACTGGTAGTCTAATTTATTAACAGTTTATTTTGTACGGCAGAGACCTCATTTCTTACTAATATTGTTTTAATTTAGTCTGGAGTATTCATTGATAAATAATGTTGGAGTTCAAAATAGAAGATTTACTAAATCTTTATAAATTTCGTAGAGTAAAAGATATTCTTGCGATCAAATATTTTTAAGAAATAGACACCTTGCGATAAATTCAATACGTCTATTATTGGATTAGATAAATTAATTCTACCTTTTATTATTGTGTTTCCATCTAATGAAAAAATTTCATAATTATTGATATCATTTTTCAAGTTCTTAACTTCTATTTGGCTATGTGTAGGATTAGGTTCAATTAATAATTCATTTAAAACTAAATCAGTACTTGATGTTAAATTACAATCATTACTAAGCAAGGAAATACCTTCTACATAGTTTGAAGAATTTCCAGAAAGTGCAAAATTAAAAAGAAGCCCATCCTGAAGAAAGCCTTGGTTTAATACAGTTGTTAAACTTTGGTTGTTACTGTTAGGATTTCCTTCTTCAAAATCAAAATGGATTGACTTACTGTTACCTGCAACAGACAAATCACCTGATACAATAGTACACATTTCATCATATGTCAAGCCTGTATCAAAAAATAAAACATCATCCATCTCTCCTGTAAATTCAGTCCCAATAGCCGTTCCTGGTGCCCATGCGCCTATACGTAGGTCTGGACCATATGAATCATTTCCAGAAATGAATTGATCCACTTCTTGAAAATCCAAATAAACAGTTCTTCCACTACCATTAATAAAAACAGCAAAATGGTGCCACAATCCATCTCTTACAAAGTTGTATTCAATAGGGTCATTTTGATAACTTTGGTCAAAAATCCAAAAATTACCGTTTTCAGCAATACCTACTTCAAATCTATTATCACCACCATAACTAATAATTCGATCTTCAAAAGCTCCGTTATCAAAATCGGATTTAAACCAAGCCATAAAAGATATTTTAATGCCAGTAGAAGTATTTTCCATAAAAATATTATCATCAATGCCATCAAAATTCATGACTACATTTAACTCATTGGAGTTTCCACATAGACCATTCCCTAGGTCTTCAGGAAAACGATATAATGCATTTGGCGAACCATCACTAAAATCTAATGTCATATAAATATTTTGACCAATTGATCCAAGAAGTTTGGGTATTGGAATATTTTCTTCTCCGATAAGTTCAAAACAAGTTAAATCCATATTCGTTAAGTTTGAAACCAATTGCCCATCATTATTAATAGTGAATATCTCACCATTTAGATCAATTTCTGAGATAGGCATACATAAAGGACAAGGATGCATTTGATACTCAGTTTGTGTGATCGCTGATGCAACTCCTGATGAGGGATCAAATTTATAATGATGGCTAGTGAGTGGCTGTAAAGTGTTTGTAAAATAATAAAAAATACCCGCATCTATATGAAGTCTATTTCCATTTCCAACAGGACCGGGTACTATAGCCAAAGTACTTAAAGCACCACTTCCATCCAAAGACATGAAAGAAAAATCATTGTCTAAAATATTATAACCAACAAAATAGAAATTGCTATTATATTCTCGTAATTCTTTGCTTATAATAAAAATATTGGGATCAGAATAAAATAATGAAGTTGTGTTAGATGCCAAATCCATCTTATGGATCTCATGATCCACTGTTCTTTTTAAATACAAATCTCCATTATATTCAAATTGAATAGAAGCATTTTCTAACAACAACGAAACATTTTCACTTTGATCAAGAAAATATGCACCGGTAGGTATTGTACCATCTGTTGATGCATTAAAATATACTCCATTTGTTTTTGATATTATAGTTCCATAGGAGCCCCAAATTGACTGATCTATAAGTGTTTGACAATCTGCATAAGCTACAAGAAATAGGAATAAAAAGTATAAGTTTTTCATAATGTTTTAAATAAATGAGAGAATTATTTTTCCTTAACTATATCAATATGAACAAGTATAGTTATACAGAAGCAAGATGAAACTATTATGGAAAAAAGTTTAAGCTATCTTCTAAATGGTCGTATTCAGTTTCTTTCTGGCATCTAACTCCTTTAATCCTAAATTAATTCTTCTTATTATTATTGGTTAATGAAATTTGTTAAGAATCATGGGATCGCAGAAAACATCATCTTCTTTAACCCCATGATTATAATTGGCAATTATCTTATTTTAATAAATTTCAGGTTTTTATATCCTCCAGCCAAGGTCTTAACTTTCAATATATAAACGCCTGAAGAATACCTTTCAAGATTAAGTTGCATCAATTTCTTTAGGCTTGCATTTTCATATA
This sequence comes from Halioglobus sp., assembly GCA_047628935.1. Taxonomy (GTDB): domain Bacteria; phylum Bacteroidota; class Bacteroidia; order Chitinophagales; family Saprospiraceae; genus CAJXUU01. Next base: position 3,911 of record JBLHWH010000023.1, read on the forward strand.
TTATTCTACCAACCACATCAAAAATTGTGATATTTAAATATTGATATGGGTCTTCAAATTCAATATAAAACTGACCTCTATTCGGATTAGGATAAATCATGATATTTTCATCACTAACTTGATTTTCAGTGCCTACTATCATTTTTTCAATCTCAATGCACACATTATCAAAATCAATAACAGTATCATCATCTGAAGATTCTATTTCACAGTTTATTTGGCAAGTCAGCAGTCCAATTTCTGCTTCTCCCGATTCTATAGAATTCATCATTTCATTATCTACTGGAAAGGCAATCATTTTTGACTCCCAAATATTTTCATGAGATACACCTTCTGCGATTATAATTGTATCATTTACAGTAAAGACAGCAATGGAATAAGTTATAGAATCTGACAGTGATTTTACATCATGAAATACTCTCACAATATTTGATTCGCCTTCCTCTATTTCAGGGTTAATATAACCCGTTTTCAAAAATGCGTCATCAAATGATCCTTTTTTCAAACGGATAAAACCTGAATTTTCATCACCTGAACCACCAGTTTCAAAAAAGTATCCTTCTCCCTTTAATAATTCCCAACCAGGTAAAAATGAATTTGAATTATCATGAAGTGATCCTTGGACACCCTGAGAAAAATCTCCATTTTCGATAGATAGTATTTTACAGAATAATTCATTTACACCATCAGAAGAGCACGTCAAGTTGTAAGTTTCACATATCTGATCCTCGCAATCAGCATCTTCTCCGTTTCGTTTAACTTTCATACAAATTACATACATACCACTTTGTGGGATATTGAACACTACTTCTTCATTATGCAAAAATGGACCGTCTAAAATATTAGCATTAAAACTGTATGAAGTCACCTCATCACATTCTAGTAACCCATTTGGGGATATTCCAATTTGGCACCCATCATAATTATTTAAACTCCATAAGTTGGATATATCATCATTCAACTTACTACACTTACAGTCAAAACAATCTTCCGTTACTTCAAAACTATATGTACACTGTTGTTTATTTCCGTCACAATCGCCTTCCACAATGATCTGATAAAGGCCAGGATTCTTTATTAAGTCAGTTAGATAAATCTCCCATGTACCATCTTTGGAATCTGATTCCTTAGGCTTTATTTCAATTCCATTATATAATACCGATGTGGATACCTCTGCATCACAGTCTTCAGAACAATCAAATCGGCCTTTGATGAATATCTCACTAAAAGTAGGGCAGTCCAAAATCAAAGGTGGCTGATCACATTCAAGTCTAAATTTTTGATTGACTAATCCTATAGAAACTAAAGATGGATCCTTAAAACCTTCGGGCACACAACCTCCATTGCAATTTACAATTTCAGTCTTAGAACACAAAATGTCAGATTTATCATTTTTAAAATCAAATACCAACTGTTGAGATCCATCAGGGATTCCAGATAAACAGAAAGTGATTTCATTTGCTCCGGCTGCATCTGTGAAAAAATCACCTCTTGGTGTAACACATAAGTCATCATTTCCCGTATCACATAATAACCAAGGTTGTATTTGTCCTGTATTAATAGATATGTTAGTATTGACAATCGCCACACCATTTGGAGCTGAAATATTTAACTCATGATAATTATTAGTAGCACAGAATCCATTCATGGAAATGGTGTAACAACAATCAGATGATTCTGATATCTTAATATTAATATCTTCACATGGGTCACAACAAGGAATAAGCTCAAGTTCTTGTTCAGAAAGTGTACAGAATGTCTTTCCATCTGCATCAAGGTAAGATGCTGCATAAAGTACATTTGTCACCATGGTCACTGGATTGTTGGTATATATCCTTACACAAATTTCTATGGTCTCACCTGGTTGCAAAGCATCAAGCGAAATATCCAAAACTGTATTAATGATAGGTGGCTCAATATCGCAGGGTGACCAACTCATTCCTTCAGGTAATCCAGATAATTGTAGTTCATCTAATTCATTTCCACTTTCATTATTTACATTCAATGTAACTTCATAATATGCTTCCTTTTCTTCTGAGCATAAAATCGACACATTAGTTATACTTGCACAAGAACTTAATTCTCCTTGATCACAATCACCAGTTACAATATCTTCACAAGCCACTTGATCTTGACCATTTACTTCTTGTATATATGAAATATTATATTCTATAGGACCTGTTGTATTAGGGGCGTCATTGTATAAACAGAAGTCTATTAAGCTAGAAATTGGTCCTTGTGGAATACTTCCTGAAATGTGGCCAATGTCAATTGCTGTGGGTGTAGAGTTTAGTATTAAATAATCAGTGTTTATCTCTAACTGGCCACTTTCAAACACTGAAGTGGAATTAGGATCTATCTCAATCGTAATAAAAGAAATATCAAACTCCTGATTATTATTTATCGATATCGAACAACAATAGTTTGATGCAGGATCATCTTTTATTTGAGCGGTTAAGCCATCACAACATCCTGCAGTGCCTTCATCAAATTGACTACAATTACATTCATAAAGTCCCACAAAGAAATCCCTCTCTGATAGCAAAGGAAGCTGAGGATCTCCTAGATTTAGCCTAGGATGATTTGGCAAAAATATATCTGATGAAGTACTGCCACATATAGCTATTTGATCCGAATGAACGGAAACACCAAGCCCATAATCAATACCATTTCCTCCTGGGTTTAGAGATTTTATATATTCTAAATTCTCATCATAGACACTAAATAGCATGTTAAGAGGAGAAGTAATCTGTGGGCCTATACCAGGCGGTTGTTGAATCGCCAAATTTCTATAGGTATCATTTACAAACCCTAAAAGATACACTCTATTATTAGATACAGCTATCTCGTTTATATCAAGTCCATATTTAATTATTGGATTTATGTTTAAGTTAGGATCAAGATCCCCATTTAATTGATATTTAGCTACTGTATTTAAACCTCCAACAAAAAGCGAGTTATTTAATATTTCTACATCTGAGCCATAGTTGTTTCTGAAAGGAACTGGTCCGGGATTATCCAAACTGTTCTGCCAAAGTAGATTGCCCTGAGCATCATACGAAACTACATATCCATATATACTTCCTGCTGGAACACTGAATCCCGTTAGTGCAGAATTTGAAGTAGATGAATACAATTGCATTGCAGAAGTATTTCCATAATAATTATAAGATCCATAACCTCCTGTGCAATAGATATCTCCGCTTACTGGATCATGCGTAATGCCCAAACCATAAGAACTACTGACTGCTGCATCTATTGTATATAATGTATTTACCCAGTCACATACTGGAAGATCTTGAGAGGCATCAATAGAATACTTTGCTACATAACTTTTAATGGTATGCGTTGGTTCTGCCAGAGTCTCTTGTCCTTGATTTGGATCAAAATCAGCGTCCAATCTAGTCGTACCTGATATGGCAAATTCTGATTCATTGATTACAGTAATATCTTCTACTACATCAATCCATGTTTGACCTAATCTAAAAGCCCAATCAAGCGTGAAACCCATATTAAAGCGTATCACATAACCATCACTTAAACATGCTCCTGGTTGATAACAATTATTATTTAATATTATATCATTGCCATCAGAGGAAGTTACAAGCATATCCCCGCCTTCAAATGAACCTGTCAAATAAATATAATCGTCATGAACTTGTATTTCAGATACTTGAGTTCCAATTGAATTGGACATAGTATGGGCTAGGATACCATCTTTATATATTAAGATATCTGTTCCACCATTAAAATTGTCTTTGGAATATGCAGCATATAAACCCGTATCATCTAGAAAGACATCAGAATCTTTGTTAATACTACCTAGTGCATTGAAATCAGGATATTGATAGCTTTCTACTGCATATAAATAATCATCTAGGCACTCTTGATCGCATGTCATACATATTGAGCGACACTCTGACAAAGTATTACAGATAACACCATCACTATCTCTTTGAACGGTCTCTATACATATTTCATATTCTCCGTTGGCTAAATATTCATGTTGGACAATATAAGAACCATAATAGGTGTCTTCAATTCCATCTCCCCAATCCACAATAGTCTCGAAACAACCATCATACTCTTCTGAGCTCTTCAAAATAGCGTCACAATCATACCTAAGTAATTTCGGTCCATCACCTATTATATTATTAAAAGTCGTATTGTCAAAACAACAAACATCCACATCACAGAAGCCAAAATCTACAGAAATTACTTCGTTATCTCCTATTATCACATCATTGATCAATGGTGTTGATGGCAGATTCATATCGGGATTGTTCGCTTTGACGGCGTAATCTCCTGGTGGTATATTATTAAAGGAATAATACCCAAAACCGTCTGTCATTATTGATTCAACGACAGTAGACCCTGAACAAAGTTGAATTTCCCAATCTGGAATTGCTAAATAACTTTCCCCTGAATAAATCCCGTCACAATTAGGATCTTGGAAAACAACTCCGGTTATAGCATTGTATGATTTACAGCACTGGTTTTCTATCAAGCCTATACCAGAAACATTTGCTTCGATAGTCATGCCCATTGTTTGCGACCCATCATTTTTCAATCTAGCTCTTAGGCAATAAATACCATTCGCTAGATTTAATGTTGTTATGGTTGTTTCAGGATTTCCGGTAAAGGCCCCTGGGGTTGTATCAGTAATATTTAAAAGAGATTGAATTTCGAGACCATCAGAATCAAAAAGTAATATTTCAAGATTATTATCTACATATGCGGATAAATCAATAGTTACGTCGCTATTATCTTCACAGACACAGAAACATTTCTCAAACTCGTAGAAAGTATTGTCATCAATGTTGGTTGCGTTATTCTCAGCATTAGGATAGGCTGAAATGTATTGACTACCAGGTAGCTGGTCCCAAACAGAATTCGGATTTAAAACAAATGCTGGTCTAGGTACTTGAATGCCAGGATCTGACGAACCAATTAAGGTCCAGTTAGCATCATAATCTCCAATTGCTAAGAATGCTGCACTTACTGGGTCTATGCCAGTAGATAAATTCACATTGTCTGTACTGCATTCTGCTGTACAAGAAAATATGCATGTCGGGTCTTCAGCACAGAAATTAAGAGAATCTCTTACTTCCACCATGGAGATACATTCAGTTGAGTTACCACTGGCATCTGTAACTGTAAGTGTTACAGAATTCTCTCCTAAGTCTATGCAAGTGAAAATTGATTGATCAATAGCAAATTCCAGTGGGCAATTATCTGTAGATCCGAGGTCTAATTGTTCGGGATCAACTGTGACTTGACCTATTTCATCCAAATACACAATAATAAAATTGGGCGTGCAGATTGGGGATTGTTTGTCTTCAATAGTTACTTGTGCGGTACACGTGCTTGTATTATTGTTCTCATCCGTAACGACAAGAATAACTTCATTGACACCTATGTCGCTGCAGCTAAATGTAGTTTGACCATCAATAGATAGTGTTACTTCAGAACACTCATCTGTGGATCCATTATCAATCATATCTGGAGTCAATATAGCTTGACCATTTTGATCAAGATTTAAGTTGATATCTATAGCTAAACATACTGGAAAAATCGTGTCAAAATCACATGGATCATTAGAATTACAAGGGGCTAAAGTAATGCAATTATATAAGGGTGAAGAGATTTCAATAACATCGCTTTGAGCGGGTGGGGTATATGTAGTTGTAATAAATTCTATTGGATTAAGAGTTACATTCTGATCTTGCAAAGATGCATCAATGTCAACTAACAGGCAAGAAAGAGAATCAAAAGATGCAAGCACAATATCATCATTTCCATTTGTGTTGACCCTGTCACCAAGATAGAAAAACTCGTTTGGTTTTGGAATGTAAATTTTTCCGATTCCATTATTGGCTAATGTCATCGAAACAGATATAGCTTTCACCCAATCTAAAATTATACAATTATTATCTAATCTGAATTGAACTAATACATCTTGAATTGTATCGTTTAATGATTTGTAACCATCGGCATAGAATAATTCTTCTCCATTATCATCTATGAATGGCCCAAATAAATTTCTCAAGCCATTGATTCCAGAAAAGCTTTTACTACAAGATGTTGTTCCATCAAGATTTAAAATTGATAAGGTGTTTTCACCAACAAGAAGAATATTTTGCCCATCAAGATCATATCCGTCATTATAATAGCCCACTTGAGGCACAAGACTGGTTTGTACGGCATCATTACTGTTTGTATAGATAAATGATCCGTCATTGCCAGAATCATTGTTTTGTCCAAAAATCATAAATCCATCACTTTTATTTTCCTTAAATCCTCGCCATAAATGAGGATCAACGTTAAAGTCTCGGTCATAAAAATATCTATGATTTGAAATGGTACTACCAGAATCATCTATTTCAAGAATCATGGTTGATTCTTGCGGAGCACTATTGGGTATAAAGGCACTTCCGTGTATAAATAGTGAGTTTCCTCTTTTCAATATGTTAAAATTTCTATCAGGTACATTCGTCACTACTCCATTTGAAAATGTATAGAAGGCATCATAGTAATTGATCCATTGGGTAGTATATGAATTTCCATTATCTAAAACCTTCCCAATAATTGATTTTCCTCCTGTAGTAAATAGAGTTTGACCTACAAAATAGACTTCATTTCCATCAAACGTTTTGATGTCATTTATAATAATACTATCGGGTAAATCGAATTGCCATAAAATTGAACCAGATAGTGAATATTTTGTTATTGTACTTCTAATAATTGAGTTAGAAGATGTTAATGTAGAAGTGTAAATGCCACCATCATGAACAAATAAATCCCTTGCTAAATTTATACTATCTGTTCTAATAATTTTAACGAAATCTCCAAGATCGTCTGTACAATTGCTAGTGATAATATCGACACCATCACACAGGTAATTCGAATGATCACCCGTAAGATTAAAATTAAATAAGCTTCCATTATTATTACCTCCCGCTAAATCTGTTAGGATGATATTAGTCGTATTGTCACCAGAACCAATTCCATCTTCAAAATCATAAACTAGTACATTACCAGAAAGATCACCTTCCAAAAGTTGACATAAACTCTGATCATCAACAGCATAATCCATAACATGATAATTATCAATCAAACCTTTATATAATTCACTTGTTCCAGAATATTCCGAACCTAATATGGTGTTACCATTAAAATTGAGAGCACTTGGTCCTTCAATTGTAGAAATTAAGTTGCCATCTAGATATAGTGTGTAATTCAAACCATCTCGAACAAGAATAACATTGTGCCAAATATCATCTGAAACAATAACGCCAGCATCTCTCCATGAACTACCATTATAATAGGACAACTCATCACCTCTAACTGCAATTTCAGTTTGATAATCGGTAAACCCGACTAGTCTGTGGTACAGTCCTGGCCCAGTTTGATTTTCACATTTAAAATCTAATGAAATGGTGTAATTTGAATTTCCACTTAAGGGGCTTAAAGCCTCAACTCTATCATCTATTCCATCAAAATCCAACACAGTATTTCCGCAAGTATCTTGTATACAATCAGAATTCGTATCTATTAGAGTAAAATTAATATTACACCCTGCCTCATTACCAGCCTTATCTGCGACAGTAACTTCGACCTGATTTATACCTAAGTCATCACAATCAAACATAGCAGGTAAAAATGTGTAGGACACTTTGCACTCATCAGTAACATCTATATTAAAATCTGATATTGATGGCGTATAGCTCCCATTTGTAATGTTGAAAACGTATGCTGTACCAATAGGACATGCTACTAATGGTGGCGTCGTGTCAAAATCGCAAGGATCAAAAAACTCAATCTCATACTCATCACAGATATAATTTGATGAATCCCCCATCAAATCAAAACCTGAGAATGTACCTTGATAAATGGCCAACACATCCAAAGGACCTTGTATGCTTGAATTATCCAAGCCCGGGGTTCCTTCTTCAAAATTGAAATAAAGTGCGATAGTATTTGATACAATAGTGAAATTAGATTGTATTTCTGCATCAGTTAATGCAGCTGCCCATACTCTTACATTATCTATACTGCCATCAAAGTTCTCTCCGTTGTTGTTTGCCTTTCCACCTAATATCATTTGATCATTAAAATTTAGAACTGCCGTACTAGTATAACTAAAAACTAAAAGCCCATCTAATAACAAATCATATTGATTTCCGTTTTTTCTCAATGTTACATTATACCATTGACCCGTAGATATAGAAGAGCCAGAATCTCTCCAACCTCCATTATAGAAAGCTAATTCACCTGTATTTTGAATAGCAATTTCTGTAGTAAAACCTGTGAAACCAACCAATCTCGGATAGGTTCCATTTGACCCTCCACTCCAATTAACATCTAGAGCAATCGTATAATCCGTATTACCTGATAATGGAGAATTTACAAATACTTGATCGTCTACTCCATCGAAATTTAGTGCTACATTTTGGCACTCTGAGGTATCTGGTGGGGTATTACACCCATCACACAATTCATTGTTATCTAAAATGTCTAAAAAACCATCAAATATACCTCCACTAAAGGTTGGTTGAACTATGTTATTGATATTACCATCTGGATCAGTCCAGGTATTATTCGTATTTGTTAATGTGTTCTGAATAGCACCAAATACATATCCTTTATTATCGAATGTTTTTATATTAAGTGGAATGACTGGAATTGTTGGTAAACCATCTCCTAGAGTTTGTATTGATACATCGGAAAGATCACTTTCAAAAATAAAGTAATTCTCTTTCGATTCATCCGCGAAACTCTGAAAATTAATGAGTGGCTCATCAAAGAAGGCTTCTCCTCTAGTAGCGAAATGTATCCTGTGAGATTGATCTACATCAAATCCTGAGTCAGTAGTATTAAAACCACCATATCCAAAAAATAACATGTATTCGATAAAAGGATCGGAATCATTACTAAAATTAATTTTCAGTAATGGGTTTCCTACACTAACATTGCAAGAATCAGGAAAACTTTCTAAACTAGGCTCATATTTATTCGCGGGAAGAATATATTCTGATGAGAAAAAGGGAGCTCTAAATCCACCGCCTTGGCTATACCAATAAACGTCATCACAATCATCGACTTTTATGTCATAGTAATAAAAATTAGGAGCTGCTGGAGTACCATTAGTTACTGGGAAATCACATTGTGTTGAAGTCTGTTCCGACCTAAAACTTCCTATATATGTGCCGTATGTCACATTGTAATTTAAATCAAATTTTAATAATATAGGAAGTGGAGCATAACTATCAAATTGATCTTCTATGGCATTGTTGCTTATATATGAACTATAGTCTCCATCGGCATTATTAGTAATTGTAACCATACCTCCTTCTTCTAGAGCCGCAATACTACCATTAAGTGCATTTTTGTAATACGAAGAGTATTCCAGTGTACTATTGGATGGTGTTATTGATAATACGCATGCAAACATTAATCCTGGATTTGAATCGATTGCTTGGTTGGTGATAGGTAAATTAGATGAATTTGTCTGACCAAGAATGAAAATTTTTGAATCCATAAAATCTACTTTAAGGTCATCTGGAACAAATGTTCCAAACGAAATATTTTCGTCGTTACCATCACCACCAAAATATGAGCTATAGATTAAATCTGTGCCATCATTTTCCAATTTTAGTATAATAATATCTAGTCCACCATTATGAGTTTTATCATAACCAGGTAGAGAAGATCCAAATAAAACTGGATTATCTGTTACACCTACTAATGTTAACTGACCATCATTGTCCATATCTATAGCATATGGTTGTTTCCATCCATCAATAAGAGTAGACCATCGTAATGAAGCATCTGGGTTAATGGCACTAATAAAGGTCATCACAGTATCATTCGAAGTCCCGATAGTACTGTTAGTTGTGTAGAAGTTACTGCTATTGGTACGTCCAATAACATAAAGAATTTCGGTAGATTCATCCAAATGAACATCAACAATGATGTCCTCTCCATCTCCACCAAAATATGATTTCCAATATGGAGATGAGAAAGTCGATTCCACCACGCAGGGATCGTTACCTGAAGTTGTATCTCCACATTCCACATTAAACGTAAATGCACAATCACTAAAATTTCCAATATCATCAAATATAGATGAGCTAGTAATTATATATGTTCCACAAGAAAATTCATCGTTTACCCCATTTGATATTTCATCGAACGTGCTATTACCATTTGGTGTGCTTGGATCTAAATATGCATTTTCATAAGTTAGTATATCCGTACAATTATCAGAGGCAAAGTCATTAATATTAAAAGTATAGTATGTTTGGCCAGCATCTAGCTGGACTGTAAATAAGCTGCCATCACAAGTTGGATTTTCTGTGTCCGTAGTACAATCACCGCCCATAACAGGTGTACAATCATTTGCAGATGTATAAGGTAAATTCAATGTGCCAAAATAACCCAGATCTCCTTCTGACCAAGCACCGTCTGTCCCTGATGCAACAACGAATCCATTATCGCTACAAACTACTCTATACTCGAATTGCTGATCTGGAATAAAGCTATTTGCAGATAACGTCATGGTAGTAGATGTTGCTTCCGGCCATGGCATAGATGGGTCTATGGGAGTCCAAGCCTGATTACAGTTTTCGCTACTTCGGTAAGCCATGTAGTAGTTGCCGGGCACTGCATCAAAAGTTACTGATATACCCGATTGGCCATCTGACGCTTGCACATTTGTAGGTGCAGCAAGCGGTGTCCCAGGGCTAAGTGAAAAAAATCGACCTCTCATCTGCCCTTGCTCTGATCCAGGACATATTAAAAGGTGCAGTTCATGCCCAGGAGGAGCGACAGGAGAAAAATTGTAGCTATGATTTAACTGACCTTGACTTTGATATTCTGTGCAACTGGAATATGGATTATAGATGTCAATATAGTCTTTGAAGCTATAGTTGGGTTCTAGAGGAGGAGTTATTGGATTAGTAAAGTTGATAGTGCTGTAGGAAACAGGTGTCTCTAATCCGTTTATCGTCTCTACCATCTTTATCCTAACTAGAGTACATTCTCCACCTGCATTTGTGCACCCACAGTCAACAGGTTGATTTTCAAAGTCTAGATCAGTATTAAAGTCATCAACCGTAATTAAAACTTCATTACAATCAACCCATGTCTGAGCATATAATTGTGAGAATAATATTATTATCAAGATAAAGAGTGTAAGCCGTTTCATATTTGTGTGTTTTAAATAATTTTTTATTTGTATTTAGTCTATCTCTTTTAAGATGTAAAATATTTCCCTCCATTCAAAAACTCTATCCAATATTATTCCTCCTAGCTTTTATCAGTCTCTTTGCCTTTCTCGAATCATCCGTAGCAAACACAGTGTTATATAATGCAGGACCTCCCACATGAGAGCAATCCAAATTAAAGTTGATATCTGAGATATCAACTTGAGTATCGCAATCATCAGTTGCAGTTATATTGAAATCAACAAAAGAAGCGGAGGCAGTACCATCCGTTTGGATCTCTATTGGTAGCGTAACTATCGGACAATTTATGATAGGATCAGTAATATCTCCACTGCAGTCCATTGAACAGAAATTATTGACATCATACTGATCGAAAGTAGAACCATAATGTCCCAAATCCCCTTCAGACCAAGCTCCTTCTGTATCTGTAGCCACTACGAAACCTTGATCGCTAACGACTACTCGATACATAAGTTGCTGATTTGGTATAAAACTTTGAGCTGCTATAGTCATGGTAGCTCCTGATGCTTGTGGCCACGGCATAGATGGATCAATTGGCACCCAAGTTTCGTTACATCTCTCTGTACTTCTGTATGCCATATAATATTTCCCTGGCTGAGAGTCAAATGATACTGAAATGCCCGATTGTCCATCAGATGCTTGAACGTTAGTTGCAGCGGGTATTGACGATCCAGGTGTAACGGATGTAAACCTACCTCTCATTTGACCTGTCTCACTTCCTGGACATACAAGCAAATGCATCTCATGACCTGCTGGAGCGACAGGAGAAAATCTGTAACTGTGATTTAATAGCCCTTGAGATTGATACTCTTGACACTGAAAATAAGGATTGTATATATCAATATAATCTTTTTGAATATAATTAACCTCAAGCGGTGGAGACAAAGGCGGCATAAATCCTATGGAACTGTACTCAACTGGGCTCTCTATTCCATTTATTGTCTCTACTAATTTTATTCTGACTAGAGTACATTCCCCACTGTTGTTATTACAGCCACAGTTAACAGGTTGGTTGGAAAAATCAAGATCAGTATTAAAGTCATCTACCGTCAAAAGTATTTCATTACAGTTTACCCATGACTGAGCACTACAAAAACTAACTGATAAAGAAGCACAAACAACTAACAATAGCCACTTCCTAATTGAATATATCTTCATATTATCCTTTTTTATTTTTCTTAATTGGAATTAATACACCCGAATCTGGTTTACTCTTGCAGCACATCCGTATTTGAGCTTTGAGCTCGACATTCTCTTTTTCCAAATTGTTACAGCATATACAACATTTATCTACTATTGACCCTAAGGCTGGATTTGGTTTTACTGGAGTAAGCACGCCTGGTCTTGGACTCGGCTTTGGTTTAGGTTTTGGTTTGTTACAACATTTAGGATTAATGCTACAGCACTTCTGAAGTTGAGCTGTAAGCTGCTGGTTTTCTTTCTGGAGATCTTCGCAGCATTTGCAGCATACATCTTCCATAGGCCTATCTTCTAATGAAGATAAACAGAAGTTGTCTACTCCAATATATCCTTCTGCATGACTTAATACCTGATCACTATGAGTTAACATTATATGTGTTATTTCATGAGACATATTATTCATATCAATCTCAATACTAGCACTATATTTTGTTCCCCTTTCGTCAGGACTATAAATTTGCAAATAACTTGACCAAACATATAGTTCATCACCACAACTTTCATTTACAGTAAATGTGGATAATAAAGTAGTATTAGCTGATCCAAATAAATCAGTATTGCTTGGTAAATGTGATGTTGACACATTAAGTGGAACATTATTGCTCGGATTATTAATTCCGAAAATAGAAATTTCAGGCTTATTAATTGAATTACCTCCTGAGCCGTTGCAATCATTCAGGCATGAATAAGTAAAAGTCATCAAGTACGTTCCAGTATTTTGTCCTATAGGTGTAGTCAACTCATTGATTATTCCTTGTCGTTTTACAGTAGAACTACTTGACCAATTTTGTATCCATAATGCAGCATAATTCCCAGAAGGTGGTCTTGGATTCCAAGCTGGGTTGAGTCCTTGATTTTCATTATAAAACTTCAATGAAGATGTTTGATTCAGCCTCATACTCGACCAACCATTACTAGCCCACATAAATGAATATGATCCAAATTGATTACTACTTAAGTTGTCAAAATTTGGATTAGATATTAAGTTATTTTGACATTCATTTTGAGACCAAAGGGCTTGACTAAAGAAAAGAAGTATAATTATTTTTGTGATATTCATAATGAAGATACTTTAGAGATTACTCAACTATAACTTTGATTAATTCAAAGTGAGATGCTTGATTAAATACCTTTAAAAAATAGATGCCCTTTGGAAAACTAACCATAGATAATCTACATCTATTACTGTCTTTATAATCTATCCTGTAGCTATCTATTTTAATTCCTATGGCATTGAAAATCTCAATGCTGGATATTTCATTTTCAGTGGATTGTATCCAAAGATCTTTGCTTACAGGATTAGGGTAGGCAAGTAAATTGTTAGTCAATGGAACATTTGTTATATTGATAATATCCTGACAGAGTCCGTTACCTGGATCTTCAGGCCATTTAAATAATTCATTTATTTCAGCTGGTACTACTGCAGAGCTTATGTATATTCTATCATTATATTTTGCAAAACTGTAAATGCCTGTATGCCCATTTATCAAGCATGTTTCTTGGACTATCTGATTGTTCTCATCACATGAATAGATATCGTATATAAAATCAGAACCTGGGGTTCGACCAATATAGTAATATTGGTCATCAAGAGACAGAAGCTCTCTTGTTATCGATTGATTTGGAGCACATAGAATATCATCTAGGATTTCTGGAGTTCCGTCCGCATTAATCACAATTTCATGGTCGTAAAAAAATAGACGATTGTCAAAAGCATAAAAAGGATCATCATCTGCAAATCCCATAGAACCTGAACTTTTATTATTGATTATATCATGTTTGTAAAGTCCTGTAATCGGATTATAATACCATACCAATTGATCAAATAATCCTACTATTGCTGTAAAAAACATGTAGCCTTCAAATTCTATAAAGTGTCTTGGTAAACTCGATTTTGTGGGATTGAGATCGATTCTCTCAATCTGAGGGCTAGGAAGAGCAAAGTCAACTTTTAATAACTCCGAATTAGAAACTATCCCTTCTTGAAAAAAGATATAATCACCTATTTGATAATTAGTGTAGTCACCACCAGTATAACTGTAGGTATAGGCGTCAGAATTGACAACAAAATATGTCTCGTCAGTATCTGCTAAGTCTATATAAAACACTCCCTCTGTTGTAAGATAGCAAAGCTTATTATTGGCTACCAAAATATTCTTTTGACTATTAGGTGCACCATAAGGCTCTTTTGTTCTAATGTATTGGTGGTCAATATCGCCTAATTGAAAAGCTGTAGAGTTGTCTATCTTGTATATTGCATATCTGTCATCTGCATTCTTTGCTGCAAAATAGATCACCCCGTCATGTTCAATGAAATCACTTGGGTCATAATAATCTCCAGTAATCTCTAATACTTCATTTGCTAGATTAGAAACCATAAATGCTTTCTTGCCTAATCCAGAATCTCCAGTGAAAACTAAACTTGATGGTAGTACTGTCAGTTCGCCATAAGAAATGAATTCTGGCGAGTCGTTGACAATTTCTGGATCGTCTTCATTAAATATTGAGAAGACGACGTTTGTATTGTTTTCGTCTGATCCAATGAAATATAATTTCTCATCAAATACATGTAGATCGCTAGGATTTGATCCTGTGCCATCAGTATTAATCGGAATTAGAGTTTGACCATTAATAAATACGGTATTCACGATAAGCAATACAAGTGAGAGTATTATTTGATTCGCAGTTTTCATATTAATTATTCCTTATTCTGAAGCTACCTGTGGTAGCAATACCATCTAAGCTTCCTGAAAATGTTCCTTCTAAGTAATCTCCTACCGCTTGTGGAAAAGATGTTACTGTTATTTCAGAACCCATTTCCCAAAATAAAATTCCACCCCCACAATCTGATGATGATTCATTCTGAATTGGATATGTCCCTGTTTGTGTAATATTTATCGGACTATTTGGGTCGTTTGGATCACCAAACCAAATAATTATAAATGTTGAAAAATCTTGAGAGTCTCCTAGAATATATGATTGATCGAAATCCACAAGGACAAATGTATTGTTACAAATAGAGTTTTCTACGATTATATATTCATCCAATACAATACAAATTTCAGTATCATTTAAATTTATAACATTCAAATCTGGATCTGGAATGGCTATTATCTCAACGCCATATGTCTTTCCCGCATCAAAATCAAATGCTTCAATTTCTATGTCTGCTTTAGAATCACATACAAAAAAAGATAGATTAAAAGATCCATCAAAACTTAAAGCGTAATATCTTCCATCTACCTTCATGAGACCATTCTCCACTGGTTGACTATTACAATTAAGGAAATTTCCTGTAACCTGCACTTCCTTATAGGACTGAGAGTAATCTGATGGCGAAACAGTCACAACTTCGGAAGCATCAGAAGAAAATGGACCTATTGGCTGAGAGTATATTACATTCGAGTTACCGCAACCGTCTCCGTCCCATATCCTCAATTGAAATTCTACACCCATAGGTACTCCTCCCCATATATCGCCATTGGAGTTTGGACGAGCTGGGATGCATGTCCAATAAATACATTGCGTTGTGCCTGGGTCTGGCATAGTACAATATCCAGTATTAGAGCTTAAGCTAGCACCACCTTGAAATGGAGCGCCTCCTGTTGTAAGAATTCTCAATCCAAGCTCAACTTTAGATGCAGGATAGCAAACAAACCACTGACTGAAGTGGGCCACCTCAGCCACATATTTACCACTTTCAAAATTCGCTATTCCAGATTCTTCTAGAAAGCCTGTGCTCTCATTGAAATTAAATAAGGTTAATTCATCAGGGTATTCAGTGTTTGCAGCTGACTGCGTTGGATATTTCAAAACTGCAGTCGAACCCAAACCTAAACTAAGTGGAGCTCCAGATGGACTTTCTAATTCTACTTCAATTATACCAATAGGAACAACTTGACCTAGGTTATAGTCTGAATCTACAGATCTCATATCACCAGAAATACTTTCCTCGACATTCGGCAGATCACTAGGATCTATATAATGAGCAAAAACGGATACGCTGCCATTATAAACTTGCCCATTACCATCAACTATAGAGTTAGGACTGAAAGTTATGGATGCTCCACTTGTAAGGTTTATTTCTCTACCGTCTGAAGCATTAAAGGATCCATTTTGCCCTTTGCGGATTAGATTAAATACTACAAGCGATGTGACATCCTGCACTGGATTAATCATCTTATAAGAATCAAAATATCCTGTCAAACTTGCTTTAACTAATGTGCCTTTAGCATTCAGACTTTGGCGATCAAAGAAAAAGTAACCATTACTCATTGTCTCCTCCTGATTAAAAGAAATCTGTATGATCGCCCCTTCCAAAGTATTCCCATATTGATCCTCAACCACACCCATTACTTTGGCTTGTACTGGAAACGTTGGAATTTCAAATTCACCTGAATCTACTGGATCTTTTGTACAAGACCCTATTAATAGTCCAATTACCAAGAAAAATAATATACGTTTCATGTTATTATATTTTGTATTTTATTTAATTGCAAATAAGTTTTGCTTCTGTCCTTCTATTGATACTATGCTCAGTTTCGCTACAGTTTACTCCGTCCCCACATCTGTTAAGCAATCGTTCTTCTCCATAACCTTTTGCGATTATTCGACTTCGATTAATCCCTTGTGACATAATATAATCTACTGCAGATCTAGCCCTTGATTGAGATAATTGCTGATTGTAGTCTTTATCTCCTCGGCTGTCCGTATGGGCGGAAAACTCAACTCTGGAATCTGGATGATCACTCATATATGCTACTAGTCTGTCTAGTTCATTCAGCGATTCAGACCCTAGTTTGGATGAATCAAACTCATATTTTATATCCAAAAGTGTACCTTGGTTACAATCAAAATTTTCAACACCCAATTCTAAATTCACGAATAAAGTAGTGCTACGATTTAAGCCAACAGTACTGACTCTCTCAATATTAGAAAGTCTGTTGTCTTTTATCCCTACAAGTTTGTAGCTGGAATTTTTATCAAGAGTAAATCCATATTCTCCTTTGCTGTTTGATGATGTGAGTAGAATATTTTTGGTAGAGCTATTAGTCAGTCTCACTTGAACATTTGACTCAGCTAGTCTAGTTATGGTGTTCACTACAGCACCTTTTAAAATGAAACTCTGATCTGTATAAAGTATTTCTTTATTGATACTATTAGAATTGCTAAACTCTGATGTGCCAACTTTAGCTATAGTGGTATTACGATTGTATACCTTACCAGTAATCGTGTAATCTCCCTTTACTATATTATTGAATTCAATAGCCCCATAAGAGTTCGTAGTACCTGTTGAGACGATTACGTTGTTTTCATCTAGAACAGCAACGTCAGCATTTGGAATTACCA
Source organism: Halioglobus sp. (assembly GCA_047628935.1). GTDB lineage: Bacteria > Bacteroidota > Bacteroidia > Chitinophagales > Saprospiraceae > CAJXUU01. Next base: position 21,709 of record JBLHWH010000023.1, read on the forward strand.
ATTTTGAAATCTCATCCCTTACTGTAACTATCAAATTAGTTTGCTGAGATACTTCTGGCACTGTAGGCTCGTCAGATGATGGCTTAGTGAAACCTTTTGTTGAACCAAATGAATACGTGACACCAACGGAAAGCCCAAAAGATGATAACGAATTGCTTGGTTGGAAAGTAGAGTTATTATGCTCTAGTACATAAGGTATTTTACTGTCCAATGTGAAAGGATTGGCTCCGTTCTCAGCAAATATGCTTTCTCCGTAGTAAATCCCTTGGTTATGTTTAGGCACAATACTTAAATTCTCTCTAAAATCTACGGATAGATGATGCATAAAGTATATTGCCGCACTTAATGAGAGATTTTCATTAATTTTATAGCTTCCCTTTAATTGTAATTTACCTGATAACACATTGCTGTCTTCGTACCCAGTACTCATCAAATGAATATCGACAGAACCCCTTCTATAAGGATTATCAGAAATTTGCATTATCTCTCCACCGTTAATTCTAGCAATCCCAAATCTTGAATTGATTTCAAACCTTAGTTTACCCGTTTCTTTCAGTAAATAATTGGGTCCTATTCCTATAAAAAATCTATTTACAGTGTTTGAAATTGTAGAAATACTTTCTGGAAAAGTTCTGTAATAAATAGTTGACGGAATTTTACTACTTGCAGAGTTATTTATGATATCTGCATCAATACCAAGACCGAATTTTGAAAAATAATAGTCACCAAATATTCCTAGCCTCCAACCCATATCGTATGAGAGCTGGGTAGTTTGATGACTTTGAAAGGAAGGATAATCAAGGCCTCCGTTAATACCCAATTGAATTGAATTACTGGTTTCGTTATTCGAGCTTATATTATCTTCTTGTGCTTCGATTACGTTTGGCAATATGAAAATAAATGTTGCCACAATAAGAAGTAAAGCTTCTTTGAATAATTTTGCATTTATCATTTTGTTCTTATTTTTAATGTTCTATACAGTAGACTCTAATTAATAATATATGATGTACCAGAGAAGCAATTTGATACTCCATTGTTATACATCTCATTTTGTATGTAGTCGTCCACTGATGTTCCAAAAGGGAGTTTAAAAATGATTTGTTCACTCGATCTATTTAAGTCCAGATTGGGGAGTAGTTCTCCATTGTTTACAAGTTTTTGATAAGTCCTAGTGGTATATGTTGCTGGAACGATGGAGCCGTTACCATTGACCAGAACCGTTTCGAATGTACGTGTAGTATATTGGGCAAGATTGTCTATACGGACTATATTTATGGAATCTAAAAACTCCCTGCAGTTTAGATCGATTTTAGAATCTATTTCACAGTCTGTTACTATAGTTATTTTATTCTGATTGATAAGGGAAGAATAACTTATGTATGCATCTCTAGAAAGAAGTTGCTCGGTATTTGTCGTAAAAGTAGCACCTTCATTGTGAGCATCTCGCACTAGAACCTGTTCTGTGATAGTTTCAAGTTGATGTTCTTGAATTAAATAATTTGGATGATCTTTATAAAAAGTAACTTCATAAGAAATATAGGAATCAATTTCTTTATTACAAGATATCAAGAAAAATTGCAGACTCAAAATTATAAATAATAGGTTTTTCATATTTAGTTTATTTATGTTACATTTTATTGTTATCTACTTTATCCTTATGTCTTTCATTTTTTCAATATGTTACGCTTCCCACATTACTATCTATTTAAACCTAATTTCTCATTTATCAGAATTTTCGACTCAATAAATTATTCAAGAATTAGATTTTTAGCATTCAGGATTGACATTCTGAATTCATCGGCACCTTCTAATACAAAAAGGTTACTTCCACGTTTATCTGTTATGATCTTAAGCGCTTTTAGGTCTAGACCGAATACCGTTTCATAGGTGACAGTATCAATTTCTGAAAGTTGTAAATTCATCTTCAGATCAGATTCTGAGAAGTCATTCAATCGAAACTGAAGAGATGTCTCATCAAGGATTAGCTCACCTTGGAGCTTATTCATTCCGTCCCACATTATTGCTTTCGTTTTCAATTTAGCTACTGTTTGTTAGGTTAAAAGTAGATAGTGTCAAGAAGAAAAGTGTTGGTAAGTTTCTAAGTGGTAGAATGTAACTTCTAACTGGAATTAAAACAACAATTATTGGTGATCCACTAGAATAGATAATTTGACAATAGTACCTGAATGAGTATGATTGATGCTGAGATGATCTATACTCTTGTGTGATTTGTTTATGAAGTTTAGTCTTTTACGTGTAATTTCAATACCAACTGACTTGTGTCCAGTTCTTTTGGTTTCTGCGTCCTGCACTTTTCCATTATCAGTGATCTCAACATGTAATTTAGAAGCTTTTAGATTAAACTTGATTTTGATGGATCCATTTTTTGTGCCATTTTTCATGCCGTGGATTACTGCATTCTCAACAAAAGGTTGGATGAGCATAGGAGGGAGCTTGATATCATATGCATCTTTGTTGGTAGGTAAAGATATCTCGTATTCAAATGAATTGTTAAGACGCAGTCTCTCTAGTTTTAGGTAGTTGGACAGGATGCGACACTCTTCATCTAGTGATATTTTATCTGAAATAGAAGCATTAAGATTAGAACGAATCAACTGCGCGAAACCACCAAGATATTCCATGGCTTGTTCTTTATCATTGTCCATTATAAAACCTTGAATGGAATTTAGGCAATTGAAAATAAAATGAGGATTCATTTGAGCTTGGAGAGCTGATTTTTCAAGGCTCCTAATTTCTTCACTTATCTTATTTTTTTTAATAATTTCATCCTTATAGCGAATGATCATAATTGATATTGAAAATAGCCCAGAAAGGAAAAGGAACCCAAGAAACCACCATGTTTTCCACCAAGGTTTTTTGATATAAAAAGATATCATCATTGATTCACTCCATTCTCCATCTTGGTTTTGCGATTGAACCTCTAGTTTATATTTATCAGGAGCCAAATTGCTCAACATAAGGGTGTTTTGACTCGATAGTTTCCATACCTTTTTATTCAATCGATGTCTATGAAGCATATTCTTCGAATGTGCCTTATTTAGGGTTATGAAGTTTATCTGAATATCATTCTGATCATACTCAAATTCATTGTTTTGGTCCAGATCTTCTTCAATTCCATTTATGAAGGATGAAGAGATCATTGGTTTATAAATAGTGCTTTTAGGAGTAGCTCTTTCAATGGTTATAATCCCATTTCCAGATGCTGCATATATGAGGCCATTGAGCTCTGTAATTTCGTAGACATCAGAACAAGGTAATCCATGGCTGGTGGTATAGTTTTGTATTTCAAAAGAATCTTTTTCAAAGAGCGTAATTTTACTTATCCCTTTAAGTGATGCTACCCATATGGAATTGTCTTGAGAAACAAATGCATCCTCAATATTATCACTTATGAGACCATGAGTCTCATTTATATAATTTATACTCCCATCCTCTGAATAAAAACCTAAACCTTTACCTTGTGTTGCAACGAGAATAGTAGAATCCGAAAAAGCTGATATTTTTTCAATTCTTAGTCCAGAAAAGGGTTTTATAACCGTTGATTCTTTTAGGTTATTGACATTATACATTGAAATTCCAGATATCCCTCCTACCATTAATGCGGAGTCTTTGAGAAATATAGTATTGGGTCGATTATTAAATATTGTAGAGCCAGGTATTTCTCTTGATCTTGTGATCTTGCTTAAATCATTATCAATCCTGACTATTTCGCCAGTAGAACCTACACCCCATGTCATATCATCATCAAAATAGATATCTTTAGTGTTTACTTTGATTGTACTATAATTCTCACATATAGTACGTTTTGAATTGGAACTATCAGAAATATTTAAACCTTCTCCTGCGTTCCACCATAATCTATTGCTTATTATGTCATAGGATAGCAGAGTTATCTCATGAGTGTGTAAATTTTGAATATCTAAGGTTTCATTATCTGTCATTGAAATTAATTCACCAGAATAGTTAGAAACAAAAATCATATTCCTCCCATTTGTCGTTATATGATTGTAGTTCTTTCCTTTTAATTCATGATGTGCATATTTGATTTTTGGATTTCGATTATAAAAGATTCCGCCACTTAGTGATGACAACCAATATCCACCATCTCTGTCCTCAACAAAGCCGGTAATAGATATTTCATCAAGTAATGTTTCATAAATATTGTTTTTTATATTCGAATACATTCTTGCACCAGATTCACCTAAATAGCCAATAACAGGATTTCCTAAGCGATCCTTGCTTAAATCAGCAACCGCAAGCCTGTCAAATAATTTAATTTCTGTTCTATTTTTGACATATATATAATCAGATAGACACATTAAATCAAAGTCATTAAATCTTTGAGTTCTAATTAAAGCTAAATGTGTAAGGTTAGAAGTAAGCCTAAAATCTATTTCACTAAAAAAAAGCGTGTCAATATTTATGTCAGAATAATAGTAATCGTGCGATTGTGATTTAGAAGCTCCAGAATAGACAAAAATATCATCATATAAAACTTTAAAAGTTACTCCAGTATAGTGTTTTAGTGAGTCGATTGTAACCTTCCCTTTGCCTGAAATTGTCAAAATTCCTAAACCATCAATTGGAATAATCAAAGAATCATTTCGCAAGATCATCTTCTCGAAATAACCTTTAGATTGAATTGGGATATGTTCGGCTATTACATCATTAAACCTGTATGGTAGAAAAGAATCAATACTATAATTATAAATAAAAATCTTTCCACTCAGTCCTGTAACCCAAATATTACCCAGGTGATCTTCCTGGATTTCGAAGATGACTAATTGTTCAAGTCCATCTTTAATTCCATATTTCTTGAACTTATTTCCATCATATCTAGACATTCCATTATCTGTTGCGATCCAAATATATCCTTTTGAGTCCTCAAATATTTCATGACATTCATTGCTTGGAAGTCCATCTTGTATTGTAAAATTCTCATAGATGAATTTACTTCTTTGAGCATAACTGTCCAAGGTGATTATAGAAGCTATAAATATTAATATGTATGTAAGTAGATTTGCTCGCATTGGGTAATCAAATTCAATTTTCAAACCAATGTAAAAAATCTTGTTTTCTCCTTCTCGCCAATGGCAACAATGTACCATCTTTTAATTCTACAGCTCCGCCATCTTGATTTATGATATTTTTGACATAATTACAATTTACGGTATGACTTGCATGTATCCTGTAGAATAGATTTTTAGGTAATCTTTCCTCGATTTCTCCAAGTGGTTTGCTCACCATTAATTTTTCATTAGAAGATAGATATACAATACAGTATGAAGAGGAAGCTTCTAGTCTAGTAACCTCATTAATATCGCAGATCCTTATACCATTAGAAGTAGATAATGAAAGCCGACTAGCTGACTTCCCATTATTAATAATATCATTTAGTTTTTGAAATGATTTATTGCCTTTTTCTCTTTCTAAAACTCTATTTACTGCAGAGGATACAGTTTTTGGGGTATATGGTTTGAGAATATAATCAACTGCAGCATATTGGAAGGCCTTAAGAGCATATTGATCATAAGCTGTAGTAAATATTATTTTGAACCTTTTAGACTCAAACATATCGATAAGGTCAAAACTCTTACCATCATTCAGTTCGACATCTAGAAATACCAGATCTGGATCATGTAATTGGATGAGTTGAAAACCTTCTTTGATACTTGTACCGACTGCAACTATATTTATTCCAATACAGTAATCCTCCAAGATTTTCATTAAGAGTTTACTAGCTGATACTTCGTTTTCAATAATTAGGGCTTTCATCACAATGGTTTATCCACACTAAAGTTAAAGAATAAATTATTATTCATCATAAAAAACTTTTAATCGGCAGAAATGGGGCAGTGGGCGGTAATGTTAATGAAGTTTTATATTACATGTAATTCGACCAAATACTCACTAGGCCATAAAACAGTAGTACCTGATCGATCCTCCTCAGTAATAAACCAAATACGATCACCATGGACTGATTTTACTCTTTCAGTTGAACATATACTTCACCAATTATTTTCAGTTGATTCAAGTTCAAGAGTATTTCTTCAACTCCTTCCAAACCTACATCTTCTAAAAGGTAAACATCTTTTAATGTAAGCAAACCACTATTTTCAATCAATGGAGAAATACTTAGTCTTTTAAGTTTAATTCCCTGTAAAGTAAGATCTCCTGCTTCCATTACATTTACTAATACTCCATCAGATCCTCGGGTTATCGTGATCATCAAATCCGATGGAGCATAAATAGTAAGTTCTTTATTGATCATCATAGAGATCTCATCAAAAGGAATGGTCTGACCATTCATATATTTTGTGAAAGTAATTGTATCCCCAGGATTAGAACATTCTATTGCGAATCTCAAAGAACCAGGAATCATCATGTCCAAATTACTACCTACCTCGGTGCATGTTCCATTTATGGCTATTCTCAATTTACCTTCAATAGTTACAAACGGTAAATCTAGATCTCCATCTCGATCCATATCAACAAAGCCAGTTGATACACTGTTACCTATGTCAAAACCTCCTTCTACTATATCATATCCAGTGCTATTATGTGTGAATATTTCCAAATATTGAGAACTAGTAGAGTCTGAATCAAATACGAATAAGTCATTGAAGTTGGAACCGGTAAGATCATTCCATAACCCAGTCGTTAGATCTTGAGAAATTGGTGCTTTGTTTGAAAAGTCAAGAATAAGATTTTCATAAGGCAATTTAGCATATTCTCCATTTTCTAAAATGATAATAGAATCATTGCTAAGATATAATGGTTTGTCGAATCCTAGAATATCTAAGGACTCGAGATAAGTACTATCTAGGGTAAAGACAATTAAGGGTAAATGATTCTCATATATGGATACTTGATTTAGGGAATTGATAATTAAATCTTGATCTCCATCACTATCCAAGTCAGAAAGAATAAGTTTTTTAATTGGCAATACATTATCAACAATCTCAATTATTTCAAATTCGTTATTATTATTAATTGCTGCATAAACTTTACCTTCTGCGTCGGAGAAAATAATGTCGTGCTTACCGTTTGCATTTATATCTGCACTTATCAGCATAAGGATCGAATCTTGATGTGTGTAGGAATATTCACTTATAAATTGACCACTTCCATTATTAATTTTTATTTCGATTTTTTTATTCTCTGAATGGGTAAAACACATGTCCATAAATCCATCTTTGTTTAGATCTGATAATAAAACAGATGAAATTTCCGGTAGTGTTTGAACTAATGAATTCTTTATGTAAAATCCATTAACAGCATCATAGATAAATGTGTAAAAAGTAGAAAATGTATTTTCATTGTCGGATGTTTTTACAACTATATCTACATATTCATCTCCATTAATGTCTTTCCCAAATATGATAACATGTTCATTTATGTTTTCTAATGGTATTGTTCCTAAATCAAAAGTTTGTGTGAAAGTTGCATCAGTGGTATTTGTTGTAGGAACTTGAAAATTCCAAGTTTTAGGGCCAAATGATTCTCCACTGTTTGAGTACATAGAAGTGTCTGTTGAGACATGTAAAACTTCTCCTGATACAAATTCTTGATTTGAAGAGAATGATAACATGCCATCATTATAGTCAAAAACTCCATTGTAGGCTCCAAAGACATCTCCATTGACAGTAAAAGTTTCAGAAGAATCTATGTCCAGAACATCAAAATAATCAATGGTAATAGAATCGTTTGAAAAGCCTACAAATTCTGGTTCTAAGTAGCAAGGAGGACATAAGTTTCCTCCACAGTCTATTTCTGTTTCATCACCATTCAAGACTCCGTCATAACATGTTTCACAAGATTCAATTTCGCTGAGTGGATTATAGTTATGGGACTCAGGTTCTAAACATCCTATTATAGCTCCACAAGGGGAATATTGATAAAAATGAACATCGTTGTTCGCTATTATCAAATCATTAATCTTTGTCAATCCATTTGCATCTGATGTAAATGATTGGTGGTATACTCCAGTTACATCAAGATGATGAAGCAATTCTTGATTTGGGTCAGTTACAAACAGATTCATTGAATCTATAATTTCAATGCCAGATGTAAATTGAAAAGGAGCGGTAATAACATCTAATTGCTGTCCAGTTTTAGAATATTTATAAATCTTATCCAAACCTCTTGTGACATATAATATGTTATCAAATACTTCAATGTCCGATGGGAAGCCAAGACTATTATTTATGTAATATTGATCAATGAAGTCACCCTGTAAAGTGAAGAGGGAAATCCGAGTGGGATACCAAGAAGTAATGTACACTGTATCATTATCGATATCAATTCCTCTAGGACCATCAACGCTCCAATGCTCAAATGAAAAGTCAAAGTTTCCATCTGCATCAAATACCTGAATTCTATCATTTCCACTATCTGGAACATATAGCTTGTTATTTGACCCTATATGGATATTTGCAGGAGTATTGAAATTAAATTGCCCAGCATCACTTCCTAGTTCACCAAATTCATTTAAAAGACTACCATCCAAGTCAAAAATTCTTATTACATCTTCTCCAGCAAAAGTTGAGTATATTTTATCATTTGCATAATGTATACTGGTACTTCCTTCATACAATTGGGTAATTAATCCCGCATATTCATAATCACACTCAACATAAGTACATGGACTACATAGATCTCCTCCACAATCCGTTCCTATCTCATCACCATTTTTAATTCCATCGTCACAAGTTTCACAATAATTACTTGTGGTTGTAGCAATAGGGTCATAATTATGAGCACTAGGATCAAGGCAGCCGCAGGGGCCTTCTAGACTGAAGGCTATATTATTGTTTTCAATGCATTCTTCCAAGGTATTGGTGTTATCAATATGTCCAAAGACATATGGATATTTACAGAGGCTATCTTGGTTAACAGTACCTAAGTTCCAATAATATTGTTCACTGGGTAATAGAGTAGTATTCAATCCCCATCCTCCAGAAGGGATGTCATTATCATTAAGAAAGATAGAATCTTTGGATAGATAATATTGTATTCCTACGTTATAGTTAACTAAAAAAGCTGTGTCATTTCCGATGTTTTTTATTGTTCCTTCAAATGTCCCGTTGGCTTTCAATCCAATAGAAGTCACAATTAGATCAGGGCAGGGTGGAGGACATGAATTGCACAGAACACCTCCACAATCAATCCACTCTTCATCACCGTTTTGTATGCCATCAAAACACGTAAGACAATTTCCACTATCTTCAGTGGCATTAGGATTATAATTATGAGCTAGCTCATCCATACAACCTATTGTTCCAGATTCAATGATTGTAAACGCATTCGTAAAAAATGAGGTTTCTGATCCATCATGCTGCAAAGCAACCACTTGGTCTCCTATATTTAGATCTATAGCCATGATCCATGTACCGTTTGAGACAATACCCGTACCTATAGAAACATTGCCTTGGGCATAATTATTACTTTGACAATCATCATTAGTATATGTATACAACTCTATCACTGCACCTTCAATACCAGAGCCTGTAACTTGTGTTTCTTCACCAGATAAGATTTGAGGTTCATTAATGGCATCATTAACAATAGCACGATTATTACAAATAAAACTATTGTATGGTGCATACATTGCGAGATTACCATTAAAGGTAATGGCATCATCATTATTCTCAAATACATTGTATGAAATCGTTGTCGGTGTCATGTCCAAAGTTCGTATGGCATCACCACTATTAAACTTGAAAATATTTCTAGTCTCAAATGAGCCACCAATTGTTCCTCCTGTTGTCCAAATACCATTGGTGTTTGCGAGGTCAATAGTTTGGGAGTTATCTGTTCCAATAAAATTGCCAATGATATTCCCACTGAATTCGCTTTGTATTAGCATACAAGCGTTTCCTGCATTTGCGAAATAATTGGACTTATCTGAGTTGAAGTTGCCTCCAATGGTCCAGTTGGTAAATAGTCCACCTTGACTAGTCCAGATATTTCCTTTTGAGTTACCGAGGTTCTGATCAAATGAAGTATTCGTTCCAAAGTAATTTCCTTCTATAGTGACATTATTGACAATCCCATCAAAGAAAAGACCATCAAGGCAATTGGTAAACATACATCCGTTATCAGGGCCTCCAATGGTTATATTTGAAGCATCAGATATATAAATTGCTTCACCGCTAAAGTTTGTAAAATGTAAGCCATATATATTAAAGTTATCAGTATATACTTCTAGTTTTTGATTTAGGCCATTTCCATCAATAGTCACTATGCCAGTACTTCCTCCATCAATCGTGACGGGGTACACTATATCTAAATCGTCTGCGGCGAAGTCAAGTGAAGTAATATCGGATTCAAAAAGTATTGTGTTGGAATTAGCATTACTATTTGATTCTTCTAATGCAGCTCTGAGGGTACAGTTTCCATTTCCATCATCACAAATGCCATCGCCTAGAAGGTCGTCAGAAGTATCTAATGAAGAATTGACAATAAACTGAGTAGCGGATGAACTTGATAGTATTTGAATCTCTATAGATTCACAATTGTTATTTTCATTGGATTCAGTATAATCCTCACTTGCGTCAGCACAAAACCTTATAAAGTAGGTCCCTGGACTAACGGCAGGTATTGTAAAATTACCTGATTCAAATTCAGAATTTTGATAAACACTTAAAGTACTTTGATCGGCTCCGATGACAATATCATTCGCATTGGTTGCTTGATCGATGGATACGACATAATGCATGATCACATTTGCTACATTTGAAGAACCACCTGCATTGTTTTGGAAACAGGAAAGATAGACTTCTTCACCTATTTCAGGAGAGAGATTGGATACGGTTGGGGTAGTGATAAAAAAGTCATCTTCTCCTTCTTCCCCGCAATCATCAAACTCGATAGGTAGTATATTGTCACCGTCACCATCGAGGACAAAATCAAATTCCATATCGCTGTCTGTCTCACTTATGGAAAGTGTCATATCTGGTGCGCCTGATACAGTCACTAACCCTTGAAAAGTAAAAGCTTTAGTTTGTCCAGGAGCAAAATATTCATTTTGATAGGATTGGATGAACTGAGCTTGACTTGTAGACACACTGCCAAGATATGCGGATATGGTACCATAATATGGAAGATCAGAATCATTTTTTATTTCAGCGGAAACTTCGATGTTTTGACCGGTACAAATAATATCAGGAAATATAAGATCATCATCCAATGAGAGATTTTGCCCAGTACAATTGGTTTCGTCTTCACATATTTTAAAATGATACTTTTCGCTCCAACTTCCTTGTGGAAATCCAGGTGGCTTGGCACTTACTTGCCAATAGACAGAACCTTCTTGTGAAAACTCCCTTTGAACTTGTTCATCATATGAGATATAGACGCTGGCTTCAGCCATGTCAAAGGAATAGCTTTCTCTGACCAGATATCGCTCTATTTCGCATCCACCAGCACACCATTCTAAATTGACAATTCCTGGTTCGAAAATCTCTCCATTGTTAGGAGTTAGAGCGGTCACATTTATTTCAGTACAATTGGTATAGCATTGGTCATCTATGAAAAAGCTGGGGCCAACTGCAGAAGGTTCATTATCTACAATATTTGAAATTTTGACTTTGTAAAATCCTTCTCCTGATTGATTTGGTACTTGCCAGTTATAAGATCCGTCAGCATCAGTAGAAGCTATTATCAAGTTACACTCTGTCAAATCATCATCGAAACAATATTCTATTTTGACATTTTGGATGTCTGTACTATTTGCCCATGTAATGATAACATCCTGTCCTACATTTACAGATTGACCAGATTGTGACGGCCAGGATACAGATATGTATGGTTCTCCTTCACCACCACAATCTGGGGCTTCAGTAAATTGAACAATATTACAGTCAAAAGGACTTTCTATATTCTCTACAACTACGTTAATATCTGATCCAAATGGGATGCCATCAATGTAATAAGTGCCTGAAGGTACCCCTGATGCACCTGAATATGGATTTCCTTCTGAATCAGCTGCATAGACATCGTAATCTTGACCTTCTTCTCCAGAGAAAGAAACTGTTGCTTTATAGAACGATTCAAAACACGAGGTGGTAATTGAATTTATGGTTGGATCTTCGCAGGGATCTATACATTCTGGAGAAATAACTTCGGATGAAAAGAGACATGTTTCGGGATTGGCGTTGTCCTCAATATAGAGTGTAACATCTGTTCCAATAGGTATTCCTAATATTTCGTAGGTGCCAGATGGTTCGTCATCTGGGCCATTATAGATAGATTCTCCTGATGAAGCATAGATATTGTATGTACTTCCTTGAGTACCAGAAAAAGACACTGATAAATTGTAGAAATTACCATCACAGATTATTATTGGTTCATCAAGTAAAAAAGGTGGGGAGCAATCTTCATCACAATTCGGAGGAATTATTAGTTGATTTTTAAGACAGAGTGAGTTGATACTATTTTGAATAGTAAGTGTTGTTGTTGTATTTGATGTAATGTCACTAATGATATATGCTCCTGGAGATTTATTAAACAACTGAGAAGCATTAGGGTCACTGGTATATAAATTATATAATTCATTTTCGTTACCTGAAAAACTAAAAGCTGCATTGTAAGAATCATTTCCACATGACATAGAAAGATTATCAATGAACAAAGGAGCTGTACATTGAGGGAAATTAATTGTAACAATTGTAGGTTGACTTACACAATCAGTATTATAAATTGATGAATCTCTTACTTCTAATATATATTCCCCAGCTAAACTATATTGATAATAGATAGTTTGAATATCAAAGCTTGAACTAAATTGGTTGTAAATTAACTGTCCGTTAATGTTTTTTAAATTCCATTCTGCATAATTAGATTTATTTGTAGCTGAGGTAATATCTAAAATTGAAGAAAGAACATTAAAATTGAGTGGAAAGTCAAATTCTATTGAATTTACAGATAATCCAGATTCTATTTGTACATCAGGCTGTAAAGGATTTGAACATAGATTTGATCTTTCATTAAAGATAATGTCAATCATTTTTGAGTATTGGCATTGTGTAATAGACCATAATTCAGTTATTTCAGAATATGGAGAATCATCACAATACTGGCCATAGTCCATTAAATTACCAGTATTTGAGTCACAATCACTATTCGTGTCTTCTGTGTCATTTATTCCATCAAATTCGCTACACCCTCCATTTAAAAATGCTTTATCTTCAAAAGTATGATACAAGCCTAATAAGTGGCCTAACTCGTGTGCTAATACTCTTCCATCTTCATTTACAAGTTTATCAGTAGTAACTAATAAGAAGTTAGTTGATGTACTACCGTTGTTTTTGGGATAATATGAATTTCCTACAAAGGATACATAACAAGGTGTTGTATTCATGGATGAAGTATCAAAAAAAAGGGTATCGAACAAGAAAATATGAAAATAATTTTGTTCAGATTCAGCAATACCATCTAGCGTATAGAATGAAGAAGTTGATTCATCATATTCATTGCAGTCACAATTATCACCACCAGGTTTATATTCACAATAAACTGAATCAATATTTGAAATTGACTGTATTTCTCCTATTTGCAAAAAATTAATATGTCCTATTTGCTGATCATAGTTTTGGTTTAGATGACTTATTGCACCATCTAATGTTATTTGGTCTATATCAATTCCTATTTCAGACTTGTAAAATTTGATAGGAATATTAATTTTAAAACCTTCAGGAATTGATGGATTTGTAGTACATAGACTGTCACAATTCCCTTCATTACCATATGTAGAATTAATAGAGTTTTGTGCAAAAATATTAATAGAAAAACAAAATAATAAAATCAAGAAAGCAATAGATCTCATTTTTCTTCTACTCATTTTCAAAACAGTACCACATGTAGTAATCAACATTGATTTTTTAATATAATTCACTGCATCTATATTTACGACCCTTGATCGATGAATTCTTCTAAAATTATTAGGCAATCTCTTTTCAATATATTTTAGTGTTTTTGCAAATACAATTTGTCGACAATCAGTATAAACCACAGAATAATTACTTGCCGCTTCGATCTTGATTATTTCATCAAAAGGAATTGATTGTAAGCCTTCACTATTTTTGAGAATGAGATTGTTAGTACTATTAGACATTTGGAATAGTTTAATTTAATTGACTTATTTTAAGAAATTATAAATGATAGGTTAATTCAAATCTTCCCATATTGTACCATTGTACACTCTTAATTTCTTAGTCGTATTATCGAAATGTACTGTACCTTCTTCAGGATTTAAAGGCGTATCTGAGGGCTTTATTTTCAGGAATTCACTTACATGTAAGCTGCCGTTTATGGCAAGGGAGTCTGTAGTGAAATTTCCGTGAATCAGAGGACTATCTGTGGCACTGTTATCAATCATTAAGACATTATCAGTTTCTAAATTTTGACCAACATGATTGCCAATCAGAATTACACCAGATATGTCATTCGACATGAATTGACCAGCCCGGTGACCAAGGATCGTATTCATACTACCTGTTTGATTATTTTGCCCAGCATTGGTACCAAGAAAGGTATTCTTTTCTCCGGTGTTGTTTAAATATCCAGAGTTGTATCCAAGAAAAGTATTGTCTTCACCTGTAGTCGTATTATTACCAGATGCATGTCCTATGAAAACATTATGATTTGCTGTGGTTGATTTATTTCCAGCGGTAGCTCCCACATACGTGTTTTTTTCTCCTCCATTGTTAGAATATCCTGTATTCCAACCAATGAAAGTATTGTGATCAGAATTATTATTAAAATAACCTGCTTGACTTCCAATGAAGGTATTCCATTTTCCTTGATTGTTAAGTATACCAGAAAATGAGCCTACAAAAGTATTACCATAACCAGATGTATTGGCTCGGCCACTAAGAGCACCTACAAAAGTTGATCCTCCAGCGGTATCCGAATCTCTACCTGCTTCGTGTCCTAAGAAAACATTTTCATTACCGTCAACAGTAAGATTTATACCTGCTTCTCTGCCAATGGATACCGATCTGTCAAGATGTTCTACATCAATACGGCCATTTAGTTCTATACCATCTTGAGAGATGATTATTTCATTTTGTCCATATGAAATCGAAATGAATTGAAGCAATAACATTGTAGACAATAATCTAATAAGGAATAGTTTGAAAAAGACTAAAGTTGTTGTTGAGTTTGACATTTGTATTTTAAGTTTTAAGAGCGTAGGGTTGATTTCTATGAAGGCCTATAATTTTATAAATCTGTACGGCTTAAAACCTTGTATGCTTAGTTGATAGAGACCAGCAGGCTGATTGGATAAATCTAATTTTGATGTTTGTATAGTTTTGATGTATTGGTAACCATTGCTACTGGTAATAACCGCTTTCTGTCCAACTAATTCGTCAGGGATGTTTAAATAATGTGATGCTGGGTTTGGATATATGGCTGAACTTTTAACTTGTTCTTTTATAGAGGTCGGGCCTTCTTGTGTAAGAGTAATATTGTCAATCTGAATAGGAGACCAGTTATTGCCCCAATTGGCAGTGTTGTAATATCCAGTGCATACATAATGTATATCCTGTATGGACCATGGTACTTCTGAAATGGTTTCAAGAAGATCACCATTTTCTTTATCATAAATTTCGATTTCAGCAGTTTGATTTTCCGCGGTATAGGTTATCTTAAATCTATACCATGTGTTATCCTGATATGATGTTTCAGATTCTATACCCCATGTGTCATTCGAATCATTACGTGTTAAGAATCTAAATTTATGATCATGAACCGAGCTCCAGAAAAACATGATCCTAATGGATTCTCCTTCATTGCTTATAGATTCAGGTGTATGATTGTGGAAGGCAATGCCTGGGTATGTTCCAAAGTCTCCTCTCTCGGTCATCATTTCAAATTCGATAGTAAAATCAACTTCACTATCTAAAGTTTCAAATTCTGGCGAATGCGCCCAATATTTCTCTAATTCATCGTCAAAAGTATTAACTCTATATGTCCCTTCATCTTCTAACCATTGTGCTTCAGAATGGAATGATATATAATCTGGATTACTTTCAAAGTCCTCTTGATAGATTATTTGAGCGTCAACTTTAATAACTATACTGATAAGAAAATAAAGACTGATAAAATATTGAATGATTTTCATATTGATTCATGATCTGGTGAATAATTATACTTAAAACAATAAAAATTGATTGAATAAATCGATTGAGTTGGTGTTACAAGTATTTCTCCTTCAACAAAACACCCTTTTCAGCCATCGAAAACTATTGTTTATTAACTAAGTCGTCAATTTGTCGTTTCATTTTCTCATATTTATTATGTGAAAAATACTTTATTTACCTTCATTTTAATCTTTTTGCTGTGTAGCATCTCTTCCGCCCAATACATGGTAAACAAAACTATTAACAAAAGCCAAGGACTCCCAGGTACTGAAGTGTATAGTATTGCTCCAGGAAATGATGAAATTTGGATGAGTGTCGAGGGTCAAAATATATGTCGGTGGAATGGCTACAAACTAACATGCTATGGACATGTAGTAACCGGAATGGATAGTCCTTCAGTTAGAATATATTATAAGTACAATTTGCTTCACATTTATGAAGATGGAACTAACACATATAGAGTCTTTGATGGAAATGAATGGAAAGAAATAAAACATACGATAGATGACCCTAGTATTTCAAAGGAGGCCATTTTTATGGATTCAACAGGAATCCTTAGAAAATTGGTCTGGAATGGATATGAGTTTGAAAAAGTTGACTGGCAATTTCAAACTCCTGCATCAAACTATTTTGATACAAATGGAAGTGATTTAAATTATAACCCTATAAATGGCTTGCTCATAAATAGAAAACTAGATAAGTATGATACGAAGGTTATTGAGGCACATAAATCACTATCCCATTTAATTGGAGGGCATTATCTGGGAAAGCATTTAATAAGGGATACATTAGGTAGATTGTTTATGCATATTGATAAAGAAGATGCAGTTCAAATTCCAACCCATATTGATGATGACTTTAGAGGTACAGTCGTTAACGTACCTCAACTAATTCTCCCTAAAGAAAACAGATTTGAAATTTTTGACTTGCAAACCAATAAATCAATAGGTAGAATTAGAAATTACAACCTTGGATCATTTTTTAAGCACAATGAATTTTACTTTGCTCAAAGTCATAACGGTTTAAATATTAACTCTTTCAATATTCATTATTTTGATGGAGAAGATGAAGGCATGGTAGGTTCAACTCATATTGTTGGAGAAGATAATCAAGGCTCCATATGGTTTGGTGGATATAAAACAGGTCTTTCAAAGTTTCAAAACAACTCATTGACAATATTACCAAAATACAATTCTCGGTTAGATAATTATATGACTGGTACTGTAAGATTAGATGATGGTTCCTTAGTGTTTATTTCAGAGGATTACAACAAATTACAAATAATAAAAGATGGTAAAATAACAACAAAAGAGGTACTCTACGAAAACAACTATAAAGCTCCAGCTTATGATATAAAACATCTATCCAATAATCGAATTGGAATAGGGGGATTTAAATTTGGCATTGGTATCGTTGATCAAAAAAGACTTTTTTCAGACACAATAAAGACAATCCATCATGAAGAAGGGCTGCACCTCAATTATGTTTTTTGTTTGGAAGAAGATAACAATAATAGAATCTGGGCATGCAGTCAGCAAGAAGGGTTAGCCGTATATGATCCAATATTAGACAAGGCAAAAACCTTTCATATTAAGGATGATAAATCCAATAGGTTTGGTATTACTTCCCTCGTATTAGACTCTTTGGATAATTTATGGGTTGGATCATTCAAAGGAATATATCTATTAGAAGGAGCCTCTGACTATGATTATAAAAACAGAGATGTCTACAAAGATTTTAAAAAGATACCACTTATTCCATTTGAAGGGAATGTGACTTCTATCCTTCAATATGATAGCATAATGATTGTAGCTGCAGAAAATGAAATTTTCTTTATAAATCTAAATCAATTTTATCATTCTGAAATGTTCAATGCTTTTACCTATTCCTACAAGCATGACCTTCAGGGTAGTTCTTCAGAAGAAAATGGGATGATGATAGATTCAAAAGACAATTTATGGGTAGGAACTCAAGAAGGTTACTTACAATTTGAATTAAACAAAATGGTCTTTGATACTAGCATGATCGACTTGTATTTAGAAGAAATTATTGTCGCCAAAAATAAAATTACATTTCATGGTAATAGGATTGAATTGCCACCTGAAAATCGAAATTTCTCGTATAAATATAATATTAGAGCCAATCCCAGTCTTAGAAATAATATCTATACATATAGTTCCCTTCTAAACAGCAAAGGAGATACATTATTTACTGAATTATACGACCCTTTAGAAAACTCCAACCAATTTTTCTTAGCGCCAGGAAATTATAAACTGATAGCAAAAACATACAAAAACAATAAACTAATTGACACTGACATATACCTAATACATGCTCAATCCTTTTTAAGTGAAAAATTATGGTTTTGGCTTACATTAGGCGGTTTACTTTTCTTAATATTTGTATACTTCCAAAGAGCTCAATCAATAAAAGAAAAGCAACTGCTTGAAAAAGATCTAAAGCTTGCCAAACTTACACAAGCACAAAATCAGACGCAACTACAAGCCATTATTTCTTCATTTAATCCACATTTCATAAATAACAGCTTACACTGGGCACAATCAAGATATAGTCATGACAAGACATTAGTAAAGGTAATAGGCCGACTTTCAGAAAACATAGAGCACATATTCTTGAAAACTAAAAAAGGGATCGCATATCACACCTTAGCTGAGGAGCTCAAACTAGTAGAAAACTATGTTGAGATTCAGAAGGTAAGATTTAAAGATAGTTTTGAATACCATCCTCCGAACAATGCTGAGCAATATGCCAATTTCAATATTCCTATCATGCAATTGCAAATACATGTAGAGAATGCAATTGAACATGGGTTGCGAAATAGATTAGAAAGTAAAATTGTATCTATATCAATAAATGAAGAGGCTAGCAATATAATATTCGAAATAGAAGACGATGGGATTGGAAGAAAAGGTGCAAACAGAGTAATGTCACAAGGGACGCAATCTGGCACAGAATTATTATCAAAAGTCCATACCATAATCAATAGTCAAAATAAAGAAAAAATTAGTCAAAAGTATCAAGATGATATTTTTGGGGAATATGGAACTAGAGTTATTGTCAACATCCCAAAATCAATAAATTATGACCTCAACAAAGTATAGAACAGTTGTAATCGACGATGAAGAAGACATTAGGACAGCATTAATTGAAAGGCTTATTAAATCAAATCAATGGGAAGTGGTTGGGGAGGCTGAATCAGTAACAGGAGCTATTCAAGTAATATCAGAATCCAAACCAGATTGTATTTTTTTAGACATAAAACTTAGAGAAGGTGATGCTTTCAGAGTTTTGGAATTGATGGAGAGCTTGGGGTTGGATATCCCACCAATAATTCTAAATACAGGATATGCCCAATTCGAATATGCCCAACAAGTTGTAAACAACTATTCAGATGAAGTTCTGATGCTACTGAAAAAGCCATTTTGGGAACACTGGGAGTCTAAAGAAAAAGAAATATTAGAGAAGCTATCGTTTTTATCTACTGATAATGACGTAATGGAAATTCAAGATAGTAGAATAACCATCAGAGTAGCGAATAGGACACATTTTCTAGATATTAATGACATTTTGTTTATTGAAGTGGAGTCGACGAATTCTGGCAAATGTAAATTATGCACAGGTGATGATGTGATAATAATTAATAAAACTTTAGCTAAAGTAAAGGCTATATTTCCATCAATATTCAAGCAAATAAGCCGACAAACAATAGTAAATAAAAATCACATCAAGGAATTTGATCATGAGGATCACGTTTTACGGCTTCGAGGAATTGACAGTCGAAATTTTGATGTGGGGTCTGTATATAGAAAAAATATATTATGAAAAGGGAGTTAATTCTTAATGGAAATAGGAATGGAGTACCTTAACGATCAAACACGAGGAAAGTGGTAAGCTTTCTTCTATTTAGACCTTAAACTGCCTAAATAGAAGAAAGAGATGTTCCTTTAATTACAGGTGTATTAAATCAAAATAATTTAAAAATACACAGTCTTTGTACATTCCAACCACCTATCGGGGGCATGCGTAAATTTTTGTTGCTTCTTAAAATGAATTTTTGCTGATGATTCTGAAGTACATTTAATTGTGGCTATAAATTCTCGTGTATATTCTTTTCCAAATAATCCAGAATTTCGATTTGTACCACTTACAGTTATTGCCCCATTCGGTTTTATAGAAATATCACTGTTTATATATTTTATATCAATGAATGGAAAATCAAAACAATCTTTAAAATGGTCTTCACACCATAGCTCTATTATGCCTTTTAGTTGAGCCTGTGCCATTCTTTCATTTGATGACAGAGATAGACATTCTTGAGCTTGGCAAATGGAAGTCATAGTAATGAATGCAAATACAAATAAATTTCTTTTATTCATTTTCTTTGTTTTATTTTTAAAATTGGGCTATTAAGTTTTTAACTATGAGACACCTTATATTTCTACTCAAACTTATATTAATCTATTATATTAATTTACCCCGATCCTGCGAAACAGCAACAACCCATAATAAAACAACCTTTTCACCTTGCTAAGTTTAAAGTATATATTGTTTATCAATTTTTCAGTTATTTTCTTTCTGTTTCCTCAACTAGTGCCCTTACACATAATTATGTTAATCAACAACGGTGTACATTAATAATCAGTAATGAAAAATTCACGGAATCGTGAGATTAGCAATAAATAGCTAAATAGTAGTTCTATCAAACGATAGCTTTTAAGAAATAACCGGTAATCATTTTATGAATGACTATGTTTTTCTATCACCTAATACTCCCTAGGCCATAAAACAGTAGTAGCTGAACGATCGGCCTCAGTAATAATGTAAATATGATCTCCATGCACTGAATGAGACTCACTGCACTGATAAACTGAAAAGATACGACGACCAGTAATCAGAGCCAGCTCATTGCTCTGATGATCCTCCTCACAGACCTCACCCCAATCAGCCTCCTCATGTCTCATGAGAGAAGTATAGATAAAAGTATGAAATGAAAGATCAGAAGTCATAAGAGACTGAATAGATGAAGTGGCCACTACCTGACCCATAGAAAATGAAGATGTAAGCATAATGTGAAATGTATAATCCGCCAATAGGCGAACAAGTGAAGTAATGTGTATGACGCTGCATACTATCGATGCTATACTAGGGAAGAGAAATACATATGCAAGGTGGATCGCCGACGAAGGAGGTGCCAGGACTTGAAAAGTCCAGACCTTTCAGATGTAGAGCTCTGTACCTAGATTTGCATTAGATTAGTATAAAAAGTAAGATTGGATTTAAAGTGTAGTCAAAATGAGACTGTACACCTAAAAAAGTATACAGTCTCAATAAATGCATAAAGCTAAATACCTGTACTAAGTTGATAAAGAAATAATAGTAATACCAAGTGCAATATCTGTGGTGATAATGAGGGCATCAGCGAACTGCTGAAACTCCTCAGCTAACTCATACTCAGAAGAAACACTAGTACCAGCTGCAAGACACTGATTGTTGGCCTCATATTCAGCGACACCAATAGAGCCCCAATGTCCTTGGGTATGCATACCCATAACAAAACAAACATACTCCAAAAGCATGGGTGCTATAGAAATCGCCTCTACAATGGTATGCTTATAATGGATAACTCCAACATTAAAAATACAACTCATAATTATAAAATATTAAGTAACAAAATGATGAACAAGAGCTCATACTATCGATGCTTTACTAGTATAGTCATTCATATATGCAAGGTGGATCGGGCTGACGTTTTCAGTCAGGCTGCCAAAGGTGGCGATGTAGTCGCTGACCTTAGACCTTTCATATTAGAATGGTCTATGCTGATCTTTGTAAAGAATAGTAGGAACAGTAGAGGATGAAGTACTATTGAAGGAGTACTGTTTCGAATGAATATTGATTAAAGTGAAAAATTAAATAATTGAACATGCCCGCGAATCGTTGATTCTCTACACATGTTCAGTACGCGTTTCTTGCAGAAACACTGGCTTTCCCAAGAATCTAATGATTCTCTACACAAGCATTGCTCGCGGTTCCTGCAGAAACAATAGGAATAAAAAGAGAAGCTAGTAAAGCTCCTCAACAAATGAAACGAAAGTAGTGTCTCTAGCCCCTGGTGAAACAATACGAATCAAGTGACCATATAATAGTGAAGACTCAAGCTGGTACTGGTATATACTCCTGTACCTACCACCAAACTCAAATGCCTGAGTAGATGACTCAAACTCTGGACCATAAACCTGCCCGAAATCACCCGCTCTGTGCCGAGCCAATGACTCCCTAATAAATGATAATAAACCTAGATCAAGTGAAAGACACTCACTAACCTGTGGTGATAACTGGACTGAACCAGCTGTAGATGTAATAACCATAATGATAATATATATAAATGAAAAAATAACTGATGAGACTGATGCTCATACTATCGTATGCCTACTAAGGGAAGATATACTTATATGCAAGGTGGATCGCCGACGGAGGAGGTGCCAGAGTGACGAAGGATCTCAGACCTTGCAGATATGTATATCTGGACCTACCTCGCATGAGTATGTATGATAATCCTCAATTCCCTTTACTTGGATATTGGATGTGTTTAAGAAATGGCAGAGGATTTATTTACCTAAAGATTGTTGCTTCTATGAGTTCTAGATCTATTCCTGAATATTCACTGTACTCTTTGAAAGTAATTGATTGATGGTCTTGCTTGCCTAGTTCCTTTTTGATTTTGTTGATAGTAGATCTACCGTACCTTTCACTTTTACCAGTGATGATAGAAATGTCTTTTGGGTAAATAATAATTCTTCTGAAGGTTATCATACTTTACAAGCTATCAATTGATACACTATCTATACATCATCTATACACTTTGTATGGAGTATCTATATGAGATTAAGCTTGAAATTGGAAGGGATTCATATTACAAAAATATATAATATATTGAAGTAAGTCAAATTATTGATTGTGGAAGGATTGAAATACATCAAGCCAGTTCCTGTTTGGATTAAACCTGTTAGGAGAAGAAAAGTTAGCTGATGGGTTGAAAGTGGGGAAGTGGATGTTGTTTTTTAGAGGTGTGAAATCTGGATCAGAAAGGATAGATTCTGATTTGTCTATGAATCTTATGTTTCCG
>JBLHWH010000024.1:0-44944 GCA_047628935.1 Halioglobus sp.
TTGAAAGCCTAAGGCATCGAACTGCAAATCACCTACACTAACTTCAAAGTTTCCATTTAGATTCGCAAAAGGTTTATAGACATCTTTATTTTTTTTTGAATCGTAGGCTTTAGCAATCCCTATCGTTGAGTTATCTGAAAGTACAAGTGCAGAATTATCAAGAAATGGTATGGTATAAGTACCTGATACATCTAGGTTTAAATTGGCTTTAAGTTCATCCCCTTCTTTAATAAATTGAGCATAATAATGAAGTCTATCTTCCTCTCCGGTAATTGGAATATGCATATCCCCAGCAAGCCTAAAGTTATCTAATGAATTGTTAGTTATATTAATTAAAGCTGTATCCAGAGACATTTGCCATCCTTCCAGGTTACCTTCAACTAGATGAGGTGAGCCATACGCGCCAATTTTTGCTGTAAGACCGTTTGAGTTATCGTAAATTATATTAGTGGCAGAGATTGTCGTTCGTTCATTGCCTTGCAAAGAAAAACTTTCGGGTAGTTGAATTGAAAGTTCCTTTATAAAAAAACCACGCCAAAAAGGATCAGGTCCAGATGTATAGTCATCTGGAAAATTATCTATATTAATGGCTTCACTATAGTCAATGAATACATTATCTACCGTAAAAATTACGCCATCCACGCCATCCACCTCAAAAGGATGACTAAAATTGACGCTAGCGACAAATTGCCCCCATTCCCTTGTGGTTACTGCAAATGTAGCTTTGACAGTATCTCTTGGACTTGTTTCTGCAACAAAAATGTTATTCGGATCAAACACATATTCTCCAGCTATATTAAACTCCTTAAATCCATCACAATCAAAAGAAACATAGGTTCCAGTACCGTTATCAACATTGAATCCAAGAATTTGAATTGGGAATTCATGATCTATGGGGTCCGCACCTTCATCTTCCATAGCAAATTGCATATTGCACATTTCAAGGCCCAAGCCCATTGAAGCTATTGGTACATTAGCATGCTTAAATGATGTAATACTACCATCTATATTTTCTACAAGGAATAATGCCTCCACATTGGCTGATTCCCTTGTTAGGGTTATATCGGTTATAATAAAATCATGGCCTCCTAAATTAATGCCTAGTGATTCTAAATCTGAACTCACCAGTATAGGCATTTGGCTTCTATCTTTAGCTAACCATCGATATTCATTCCAGTCGTTTTCAGATAAACCCTTCAATGATTCTATTGAGGAATCTGTGATAGAAGATACTTCACCATACATCAATTCTCCAAGGACATTAACTCCTATGCTATCAAATCTTACGGGTAAAGATTCTTTTAAGAATGGGATAAAAACTTCGCCAAAACCAGTAGCAGCACTTCCACTTGTTATTTCTAGTGAAGTGATCTTCATGCTATAATGATTCATAAGCACCAGCTGATTAACCGATAGAAATGATACCACCGTTTTTTCAAGTGTTGATGGTTCATTTAAGATCAACTCGCTATTATTTACATTACTGGCTATACTTATATTAGGGATAGCTATACTCAAAACAAATAGACCTAATATACTCATATAGCGAGCCAATGTTTGGTGATTGAGTTTTGTGAAATTATTTCTATGATCCATTTTTATTTTAATTTTGTGTTTCGCCGACATAACCAATCTTAATTCCATCTATATAAAAGCCATCTTTATCAATGGGTATAGTGGCGGCAAAAGAATATGTTGAGCCATCTATTGTAATAGTTAAAGCAGTGTTTAACGTTGCTATGCCATCTTCTTTATAAAAAGTAAGTCCTGTCACTGAAATATCTACAGGTAGTTCGAAATTTGTTCCTATTTCACCAATCACTTGTTCAAAAGGAGCTGATGTAAGCATAGCATCCAATGCAGACCTAAGATTTAACCCATCAAAAAATGTATCTCCTGCGTCAGCATCGTACTTAAAAGATTGAGGGTTTGATCCTGCGACAGGTTTAATTGGGAAAATATGATCTAAAAAGTCAACTCTAATGCTAGAAGGGTTATCACCTAAAACATAAAGATTAGGATCAACTATCAAGCAAGAGAAGCTAACTTTAGGCATTTTAAGCTCAATAGAAGCAAAATCAAAGTCCGGTATACCTTCTATCGGAAAAGGTGTATATGCCCATAAACCTAAGCCAACATTTATACTTGGCCAGCCAGGAGATATATCACTTAAATTGAAATCAAAGTTGAAACCTAAAGGCAAAAATGGATCTGGAAGATTAATACCTGAAAGATTAGGAAAATCTGGCATCTGAATCTCCGGCATATCTGGCATATCTGGAAAAGAAACATTTGGAAAACCAGAAACAACAATATTAGGAATACCCGGCATCGTAATGGTAGGAAGGCCAACACCATTAATAGGCATTGTAAATTTCATCTCCATCAAGTTTAGGATATCATCTAAATTAACCGACATGTCACCTAAGCTCATGCTTACAGTACCTGCATTTAAATCAAAATAAGGACTACCTATACTCGGCCCTGAAGGATCGATATTCAAACACATATCAAAGTTAGCATTGAAGGAGATATCGTCACCTACTGCTTTCTGCATAAGATCAATGACTTCGGGCGGAACGCCTCCATCTACAAATGATTGCTCCGTGATGTCAATACTTACACCCCCACAAATTGTAGCACTTATTGTGAAATTATCTTCAGCTTCGTCATATACAGCCCGTATCTCTGTAGCTCCATTAATTGATTCAATCTCTTTAAATAAAGACATCTTCGCTAAAGAGGGATTACCGCTTTGCGAACCTACAGACAATCCAACCGTAATATCTTCTTTCAATCCTAGTGTAGCTACATATTGATTGTAATCTGTATTATCACCTTTATCTATATCTTGGTATTTTAGGTTTCCCATATATTCAATTTCATCCTCTAATAGAGGTATAGAGATTGACCCATCCATATATGCAGAATCTAACTCACTTTTGGTAAATGATACTCCTATAGAATCAATGGTTAATTCCCACCCACCAAAATCATCTGTAGAAGAAGTCAAGAAATTATTAAATCCTGCATTACCTGAAAACCCTAAATCATCGATCAACAAGTTACGACCAGTGATTTCAGCCTGTCCATCGCCAAAGCTAAGTGCTTCGGGAAGTTTTACGGATAATTTCTCTAAATAAAACCCTTTCCAAGTTTCATCCATGGCATCATATGACTGATCATCCGGCCAGACTATTTCGGGATTATTCTTTTTACTCAGATCAGCTACTGCATTGTTGACCGTAAACTCAAAGCCATCCACTCCATCAATGGTAAAGGGCTCGATAGTGGCTTCGGCAATAATATCATTCCAATCGCTGCCTTGTAGTGACATTGAAACTGTTACCTTATCGCCATTACTACTATCTACAGGGTCAAACATTCTGGGTAGGTCGCACTCTGCAGCTAGATGGAATTCAGCGAATCCAGCACAATTAAAGATAACATAGGAGCTATCCTGACCACCTCCACCCACTAGGCGCAATGGCAATTCGCCTGGCAAACCCAAATCTGATAATTCTACACTGGTGTTTTCCAGATAAAACTTTACCTCATTTATATTCATCCCACCGGGAAATATCCCTATATCATCGGTCTTCAATCTTAATATTTCGCTACTGCCGGGAAGTTTAAACTCTGCAATGATACTTGCTTTACTAACCCCATCTTTAAAGGTCAGTTTTTCCAACTTCATGTCGAAATCTGCAAGTTCTTCGGGTAGTTTAAAGCCGCCAAGTTTTTCTATCTCATCTTTCAGTGATTTGTTTAGAGTTATAATCTGCTCATTGCCATCATTACTAAAAGCATTCTGATCAAATCCTACATTTACATTCAGGATATTTACATTCCCGTTAATCGTACCAGCTGGCTCATCATAAGAAAGCGATTGACAATCTGAACACGGGCCACAGATAAAAGCTGCAGGTTCAATATTAAATTCAAAGGCAGCAAATTCAAACTTTGGCAATTTAGGAGTCTCTGGAAAGTCTGTTGTCAAGTCCGCAAACGACCACAAGCCCATCTCTATGTTAAAACCCGGTATGGAATGAATATTAAAATGTAAGCCAAAGGGCATGAACAAGGTTGGTAGATCTATTGAAGGAAAATCCGTTTTGAAATTCGGAAAATCAGGCATTGTTATATTAGGAAGATCAGGAAATCCAGAAAGCTGAGGTAAAGCAACAATTGGAAAAAGATCCATGTCTATATTAAAATTCGGAAATTCAGGAAGTGATAGACTTGGAACACTAGGAGTAGACATGTCAAAATTCATTTCAAGCATATTCAAATCTCCCATATCCATAGAATAACCTCCAAGTGACAGTGTGCCAGCATAGCTGTCCAGACTGAACATATTAAGCCGGCTTGGATCTATGCTTAAGCACATAGTGAAGTTTGCGCCCAGACTAAGCGAGCCAGGCAGATCAGTAATCGTTTTCACAGCATTTTTAACATCAGCGATAGTTGTAGGAGAAACTCCGGAGTTTACTAATGTCGTCTCATCTACCAGCATGGTTATACTTCCACAGATTGAGGCATTGGGCTCGAAAGTATTTTCATTAGGGTTATAATCTGCCCTGATTTCGGTAAATGAATCACCGTATTTTTTATAAATCGTGAAGGTCGCCAATGCATTTCCATTTTCATCCGTCGGCCCTGCTCCCAGGCTGGCTACTACATCTTTCTTCAAACCCAGTGTAGCTCTGTAAAACTCATCCTGAGAATTGACCACTTCATCTGGATCTTCATAATTAATAAAGCCTTCATAGCCAATCTTATCATCCACTAAGGGTATGGTAATATCTCCATTTACTCGTGCTTCTACAAAATCGTTCTTAAGAAATTCCACACCGATCGTGTCAATACTGAAATCCCAGCCGCCAAAAGCATCCTTAGAAACTGAAAATACATTTGTACCCTGCAATTCACCGGATACTCCATCAATATCAATAAGCAGGTTATTACCTTCAAAAGTAGTGGAACTGTCATCGTCGGTAAAGCTCAGTTCTTCAGGCAACGTCAGGCTAAGCGTGTCTAGGTAAAAGCCCCGCCAAGAATCATCCTGGCCATAGCCTAATGGAAAGAGTTGGTTAGCATCATTGCCAGTGGTGTCCAAATCAACCACTGCTGTACCAACTTCGAATTCAAAGCCATCCAACAAGCTTACCTTAAACTTCGAATCGAAACTCGCTTTACCTATAAAATTTTTCCATTGGCTTCCTTCTAAACTCATTGTTACAGTAACTGTACCTCCATCAGCTTTTATATAGGTTGGGTATGGCAGTTTGTACTCTCCAGTAAGATGGAAATTCTGGATGCCATTACAACTTAAGGTTACATAAGATTTGTCCATACCGCCCAAAATGGTAATTGGTAAATTGCCTGGCAAGCCCATGTCTTCCATACTAATATCACTAAGCAATGCTATCTTGGCACCATCGATGACTACTCCTTTACCGTCGATAGGTAAGCTTCCCCCGAAAGTGAATCCATCTAGTACTAGTTCCGCGGTCAGCGCCGCGCTATTATCAGAAGTCTCATAGCTAATGCCTGTAATAGCCATATTATAATCTTCGGGCAGTTGAAACTGAAGTTCACTCGGCATATAATTAGTCATCAGTTTGTCCACTGTCATATTCTCGAAAAAGCCGTCATTGGCATCACTGATCTTATAAGCTGTTGTAGTACCTACTATCTGTTCATCGACGATGAAGGTCTCACTAAGGAAGTTTATTTTTAGTTCATTATCTCCCGACAAGCTCAACGGTTCCAAATCGCGTATGCAGTCGAAAAAGAAGCTTGGTACCTTGATCTCAAAGGATGCAAAATCAAAGTCTGGTATACCTTCTATGGGTAGAGGTGTATAAGCCCATAATCCCAATCCTATATCCAAACTCGGCAATCCAAATGCGCTCAAGTTAAAATCAAAATTAAAGCCTAAAGGAAAAAATAGTTCTGGAAGGTTAATACTTGGCAGATTAGGAAAATCCGGGTCATTGAAATGCGGAAAATCAGGCATCTTGACCTCAGGCATATTCGGAAAGCCGGGGAAAGTAATATTCGGGAAGGAATCCACATTAATTGACGGAAAACCCGGCATGTTGATAGTAGGAAGTCCCCCTCCTAGAACTGGCATGGTAAAATCCATCTCCATTAAGTTTAGAATATTGTCTAGATCAACCGATAAATCGCCTAAGCTCAAGTTTATTGTGCCTACCTGTAAATCAAAATAGGAGCCATCAAAGCGTAGCCCAGAAGGATCAATATCCAAACACATATCAAAGCCAGCATGGAAACTCAGCGACGCATCTATCTCTCCTTCTAGTGCTTCAACAATTTCTAAAGGAATACCTGTATCCAAAAATGATTGCCGGTCAATATTAATGTCTACACCACCACAAATCATTGCACTTACCTCAAAAGAATCTTTCAGCTCATTATAAAAAGCACGCACTTCAGTATTGCCACTCAGCGTAGGATTGGTATTCTCCTTGAATAATGTAATCTTAGCAAGCGTATTGCTTGCACCATCCGGACCAATACTCAGACTGGAAGCCACATTTTCCTTTAATCCTAAGACGGCCTCGTAGCGACTATTTTTTGTATAGGGTCTATTATCAGGATCTTCATAAGTCAACGCTCCAACATAATCAATGGCCTCATCCAACAGCGGCAAAGTAATCGTGCCATCTATATTAGCAAAGTCAAATTTACTTTTTGTAAACGACACACCGATAGAATCAATGGTTAACTCCCAACCCCCGAAATCATCCGTGCCTGTATTCATAAAACCATTTATACCAACTAATCCTGAAAAACCTAAATCATCGATCAAAAGATCATGTCCTATTATTTCTGTTTGGCTGCCATCGTCTGTAAAACTCAGCGCCTCTGGTAAGGTAAGACTGAGTTCTTCGATATAGAAACCAGTCCAACCTACATTCATGATATTATAAGACTCATTATCTGGCCAGACGATATCTGGATTACTCTTTTCACTTAGATCAATCACTGCATCGGTGACATTAAATACAAAGTCATCGACACCCTTAATGGTAAAGGGTTCAATATTGGCTGTACCAATAATATCATTCCAATCGCTACCTTGTAGCATCAGGCTAGCTGTTACCTTATTGTCATCACTACTTGCAATAGGAGAGAACTTACTTGGTAGGTCATACTCTGCCGCCAGATGAAATTCGGCGATTCCTCCACAATCAAAAATAACGTAAGAGGAATCACGGCCACCTAAAAGACGAATCTGCGAAGTGCCGGTATAAGAATCAGTCGGCAAGATGTCGTAGTATGATACATTTACATTGTTTTCCAGATAAAACTTAACATCATTTATATACAGGCCACCAGAAAATATCCCTATAGAATCGGCTCTCAATTTTAAGAGTCCCCCGGAGGGAGGTTTAAACTCTGCAATGATACTTGCTTTACTAGATCCATCTTCAAAGGTCAGCTCTTCCAATATCATATCAAAATAAATAAATCCTTCGGGTAGGTTAAAAACGCCTGATTCTTGAATCTCTTCTTTCAATGATTTCTTTAGACTTATCACCTTCTTTTCATTTTCAACACTATAGTCTGCCTCAGTAAACTCCACGTCTACGTTTAGAATGTTTACTTTACCGTTATCTGTATCAGTTGGCTCAACATAAGTAAGCGCAGGGCAATCCGAACAAGGACCACAGATAAAAGCACCTGATTCAATATCAAACACAAAGGCAGCAAAATCAAAGTTGCTAAACGGTCGGGTGGCATAGCTCCATAATCCCAGCTTAATGGAGAAGCCCGGTATGGCCGGCATATTAAATTGAAAGCCTAAAGACTTTATACGATCAAACTCCTCAGTGTTTTGAATATTTAGATTTGGAAAATCAGGCATCTGGAGATCTGGTATACCAGTATAACTTTGAAAAGAAATAATCGGAAACTCTGAATAATCGTAACCATAAAAACCCGGCATCATAAAACTTGAAATGTTGAGAATGCCGTCACCATCGTTATCATTCATATAGAATTCCATTTCGAATAAGCTCAACGTATTATTAATGTCCATATCAAAATCCCCGAAGGATAAACTGCCATTGTAACCTTCCAATGTATAAGACATAAACCCATTACGATCCGAATTCATAGAAAGGCAGATATTGAAATTCGCTCCGAAACTCAGTGGATCGGGAAGTGTAGAAACTGTTTTTACCGCGTTTTTGATAGTTGAAATTGTAGTAGCATCTATGCCGGAATTTTCTAATATCGTCTCATCTATCAGCATGCTTATATTTCCACAGATCGAGGCATTTGGCTGAAAGGTATACTCTGATGGATTATAATCTGCCGTGATCTGGGTAAAGCGGCCTCCATATTCTTTATAGATCGTAAAAGCCGCCAGAGCTTCTCTAGCTGCATTCGTCGGACCTCCTTCCAGAGTGGTGACTACATCGTTCTTCAATCCAAGTTTGACCCGATAGGTTTGATCATAAGTAATGGACCCTATATATTCAATCTTATTTTTTGCCAATGGGATATTTACACTACCATCAATAGAAGCTTCGACAAATTGGCTACTTAAAAAATTAACGGATATCTCATCCACACTAAAACGCCACTTGCCGAAGGCATTCTTGTCTACCCTAAAGGCTTCATTTACTTGTATACTTCCAGATGCACCGTTATTATCAATAAGAAGATTACGCCCTTCAATGGTTGAATTTGCTGATTTTCCAAACTGTAAAGCTATCGGCAAGGTTAAGTTGATAGCATTCACATATAGCCCCATCCATGTAGAATCTGCATTTTGATATAATGGATCATCTGGCCAAACTAAATTATTATCATTTCGTTTACTACTTAAATCAACAATCACGTCACTAATTTCAAATTCAAAATCATCAGCACCGTTAATTGAGAACCTATCTATTGGATCTAAAACAGCCATGATATCATCTAAATCTATAGTAGAGGCTGAAAAGGTAGCAACAATTGATTCTCCAAGGTTTGTTAAGTTTTTAAAATCATCTTCGAATTCATATTCACCTTTCAAATTAAATTCTTCAAATCCGTCACAATTCCATGAAACATAACTGCCTTCTGAAGCTGGAGTTGCCACCAAGAAGGTAACAGGCATTCCATTAAAATCTAAATCGAAATTTGACAATAAATTCAACTTAGAAATTCCAGATTGTGCTAATCCTTGAGGCTGAATACAAAAATCTTTAGCTCCAAATTTGATCCAAGGACTATTTTCTTCTAATCTAGTAGACATTACGGCGTTGAGGGTGGCACTATTTGCAGTGAATTTTAGACCAGTGACTGCGACTCTAAAGGAGCCTGGAATATTTTCTGATGACAAATCCATTCCGATAGGTACGGTGATTGGTATAGCACTTTGCTCAGGAATACCAGCTAAAGTGGATACTAGATTGGAAGAAGGATCATTAAAATATTGATCCAAAGCCAAGGCTGTTTGATCAGTGAAGGAAGTTGCGAGATTAATTGCAGGATCGGTGTATGACGAAGAATTTTGAATACTAAAAAGATCTGGAATTAATAGCTCGTTTTCTGGAGATTCACTAAATATATCTCCCGCAAAAACTCTTTGATCTTCATTGATTTGGAGATTGCTAAAACTTACTTTTAACTTTGAATGTAGGAAAGGAAGATAAATTGTACCCGTTCCCTCATAAAAATCACTAGCATTTGTAATCTCAGTAATGACCATGCTAAAAAATCCTACATCAACCTTATCACCAGGGCTCAACCCAGATGTCAATGGGAAAATCGAAAGATCACCTGACCAATCACACAGACCATTTTCGCAACTCCCTTCTGGTACACTTGTCTCGTCTTCGTTATCCTCCATTATAGAGAAAGTACATATCTGACTATATCCATTATTATTGAAAAGATTCAAACCTTGACTATCAACGGCTCTCACACTCCATGCATAGACTTTTCCAGGTTCTAATAATGGAGCGTCTTCCAGATAGAATAGGCTAGTGGAAAAAGTGGTAGTTTCATAAAGAGGAATAGAAAATTGGAAAGCATCATTGGGTGTTTGCTCAGGTAAAAGTTCCACCAATTTAAATTGATACTCAACTGACATAGGAGAATTTGCGGAGGAAAAATGCTGGGGTAGCCAATTAAACATGATGTTTTGAGATTCGCTCCACATGATTTGTTCATCACATATTGGTGTATTCAAAATTGGGGGATCAGAAAGCTCAAAATAACCGTAAGAGCAGAATTTATCTGATATGACTACATTTCTTTCTACGTCAATTATTTCTAAACAAAAACCATTGTATCCTTCAGGGATAAGTCCTCCTGCTTGCTGATTTTCTAGCCCAACTAAATTGAACTCATTTAAATAGCCAGCTAGATCATTACCATCCAACATTACAGTAACGTCTTTTTCCAAAGTGATTGGAATAGGATTGTAATTGGGGCTGGTCATTATTACTTCTTGCCCATTATTAACTATTGAAAATTTCAATTTGACCATTCTCGTGGCTTCAACAGGATCACTAAGCGTTATGAAAAACATTAGATCCTGTGATTTCAATGAACTATAATCAGATAGATTTAAGCTATTAGGGCCAATCATCGACCCATTTATCTGAACGGGATACACCTGTGCCTTTATGGATAGCGCTTCAAAAAGAAAGAACAAAATCAAGAATAGCTTGAATGCTTTATTGTTTCTTTGAAATATCTTTATTAGTACCATGATTATTTCTATTGATATTAAAAGCTATAGGTGTAATTCAAGACAGAAGTAAATTCCTGAAAGTCTGCATTAGCACTGCTAGTGGAATTTAACCTATTCAAGAAAATTGCTCCAAAATTGATTTTGTGCTTTTTATTGATGTTAAAGGGAATTGACAATCTTAAATTCAAAGTTTTGTTATTGATGTTTTCACCCGTAGAGATATAATAATTTGAATTTACTCGAACTGTTAATTTGTCTTTTATCAATACTTTCTCAATACCCAATCCAAACCCTGTTCTCTTGATTGCAATATTTCTTATTTCATTTTGATTGTAATTAATCATAGCATTGTACTTCCAAGGCGAATCATTTGGTAAGAACCTATAGGATAAAATACCATTAATCATTTGAGATTCCGAGCTTCGATTAAAGTCTTCTATATCATCAGCTACACTTTGCAATGATAGAATAAGAGAAATAATCTGTTTGGAAGATTCGCTTTCTCCAATTGAATAAGTTGTATTCAGGCTAGTATTTCGAGTGACTATTATTGCATTTAGGCTATCTAAATCGGGATTGAGTACATAGCTAATGTCAGAAGCATAGTTGGAAAATATCAATCCAACATTTAGTTTATTCTGGGCATAATTGACGTTTAAAGAAGAAATAGTCCTGGTAAGTTGACTTTCTTTTTCTCCAAATAGATTATTCCTTTGGAGTCCCCCCGTTGCATTGATCCGAATTTTTTTACTAAACAAGCTGAATCCAAGGTTTGCTGTAGAGTTTTCAAGATCATTGTTAAAAAAGTAAGTACCAAGGGATCTATATTCAGGTTCTATCCTTTTATAAGCTAAACCTAGATTAAAAAGATCACCATTAAAAGTAACTCCTGCATTTATTGCTTTTCTATACACTGTTGACGTACGTTGTGTAAGCGCAAAATTTTGAATTTTGAATTCCGCATCAGAGATTATTGGGTCAACTGCATTTTTAGTGAATCCACTTATTGCAATTTCTAAATTTAAGTTCACCCTTTTGAATAGATTTGCTTTGCTATTGATGGCTAATACTGCGTTTTCATTTTGGAAGATTTTGGTCGAAT
The DNA here is from genome assembly GCA_047628935.1 of Halioglobus sp. Lineage (GTDB taxonomy): Bacteria > Bacteroidota > Bacteroidia > Chitinophagales > Saprospiraceae > CAJXUU01. Next base: position 11,826 of record JBLHWH010000024.1, read on the forward strand.
CCTGATTTATCACATTAAGTGTAGAAGGATCATCATTTGCTTTAAAAAGGATTAGGTCTAGAAAGTTTTTATTGTTTCCATATCCTACTTTTAGGCCTAAAGCTTTTCTACTAAATACTTGTTGGTTGTATCCAAATAATGATAAATCACGGGGTTCTGTTTTTGCCATCCTTCCATAAAAACCAGCAAATCTGAAAAGACCAGGGTTGAGCTCCAGCCCTGCGCCGAAAAAAACATGATTTGACATGGTAAGGGGAGAAAAATTCATACTTCTGTGACCAAAATGCATTTTTACCCACTTATAATAAGGACTTGCACCAATCCGAGTAAACCTATTTCTTTTGAAATTATCTATCGTTTCCTGATGAAAAGGATGAGACACAGTTTGATTTTGAGTCGAAACAATTGCCGAGATAGGAATTCTAATCTTGTATATATTTACATTTAGGTTGCTATTTAAGTACCAGATAAAGGGAGATTGTCGATTTTCTATATTGTTGGCGGTGTAAGATCTTAGATTCAGACCCAAATTGCCAGAAATAGAAAAAGGATCGGCATCAATTAAATCCGTAAAAAATCCTTTACTACTCTTTTTAATATTTACTTTTTCTAAATTTTGTCCTTTTACAATGGTAGATAATAAGAGAAGAAAAAACAGCACTATATTAACCAAATGTTTCATTGATGTGTATTTAAGTTCTAGCCCTAGAGCCCTAGAATTGAAAGTCCTTACCTAAGCTTTAAAACATTCTTATAAGAAGATGTTCTCGATAAATTTCTACTCACAAAGTACAAACAAATCAAAAGTTAGATTAATATCTGGATCGAAGAAATCCAAACTAATAATATGGGTAACTGCTGTAATTAATAATGAAAATAGATACATACTTGAAAAGGTTTTTTGTAAGTTAGAATTAAACAAACATTTCATTTTGTTTAAGTTTCGACTCAATTATAGATAAATAGATTCTATATAAATAGGATTTTTTATTAAACGGTAGATCTATTGAGTAAACGGTCATCAAATAGTCTAGAAAGCTAAGTTCGACTTTAGAGTAATAATAATTGTTGTGACTGACCTGGTTGAAAATGGCACATTTTAATGGAAGGCTTTTTGGGAAAAAAGAAAACCTAATTGTTTATAATTCACCTATATTCAGTTTCATTGAATTACTTGATGGGAAAATTACCAATTTTGGGTAATCGTAGATGCGCGCTACAGATATACTCGAACGAGGTGAAGTATTAACAGTCCTTACAGAGTGAATTAATGAAACTAATCCGAATCATCTACAAATTGAAAATCCAATAATTCCTCCTAAATTCATCCTTGAAATAAAAACGATCATTATATGACCGCCTTAAAATTATAAAATACTGCAAACCAATGATTTACAATCTCTCTAGTAGCGAGGGGCAGGCAGCTCAGACGAAGCATTAGCTTGTCTGGATTCTGATAAGCTTTGCTTCATCAGAAACTTGAACTGACGGCATCCATATTTCTCAATAAACTCTATAATTTTAAACAAAAAAAGACCGAACCATTTCTGATTCAGTCTCTGTAGTAGCGGGGGCCAGACTTGAACTGACGACCTTCGGGTTATGAGCCCGACGAGCTACCAACTGCTCCACCCCGCGATATATCTTGATTAGGCTATCTTGGTATATAACCGTTGTTTTTCTTTTCTAGTTCCTTTGAACGGGCTGCAAAGATAGTTACACAATTAACAAATGCAAGTATAAATACAACTAATATTTATTCACTTTGCAATACTTCTTTTGTGAGTTAACTAAAGCACTGGATTATCAATGAGTTACAAGGAAAAAGTAAATTAATCTTTTTTTGATTTGATACAATCTATTAAAATAGAAGGTTCCCTACCCTATTTTGGCTTATCCATAGTATCACTTACTTTTTCTACATCCTCAGCATAATCTTGTTCTATAATCCCACCTGAAATAATGGTTTGCATTATTGCCTTATTGTTTCTATCAATAGGTTTCAACTTACTTTTTGGCACTAAGAATAAATCTCCAGCAAGGCTAAAGGAAATTGGAAAATAAACAAGACACATATCTCCTGAGCTTTCCTTTCCAAATTCATGATTCCCGATTAAGCTCGTTATATCTTTATTTGTGACAAAACCGATTTTGTACATGCACCCTTCTGACAATTCTGCAATAACTGGTTCTGTGAATTTATTTTCTGAACCTACGATTGACTTTGTTATATCCTGCAATGCTTTGTAGATCTGACCAAGCACTGGAATTCTGTAGAATCTTTTTTCTATGTCATTCCATACTTTTCCTCCTAGATAAGTTTTCACTATGTATCCCAACGGAATGAGACCAAGGAGTACGATTAAGATCCCTATTATGGTTGATTCTAGATTTAAGTATGTCATGCAGAAATTGACGACGTAGAATATGAGCCATATGAATATGGTAATTGGGAGGATTGTGACTAGGCCTGCGAAGAAGTATGCTATTAGTTTTTTTATCATAAATGTACTTTTATTAGAATAAAAGTATCATTTATTATAAACTAATTAGCTTCAGTATGATGATTAATTATCATAAAATGCAATTTTACTTATTACTAGGATTGAATTATATTAACTATGTTTTGTCTTACCAGACAGGTTTACTTTTTTCAGTCAAAAAAAGTAACAAAAATGCCAGGAATCTATAGGAAATTTTGTTTCGTTATCACTTCACAAATCAATAATTCCGTTGAATTACACGCTTATTTTGCCTATTATTTTTTAGCGCATTTAAAATAGTTTTTGGTGAACATAGATTTTTTTACATTAACTATAATTTGAGATAGGCAAACGCGATTCCATTCACTTCATTATCTATTTCTTAAAGATTCCTAATTTAAATAACTACTGTTTATTGGCCTTAGCTGGCTTAGGTATTTGGAATGTATTTTGGCGTTAAGAGCTCACAACTGTTTGAGTCAAGTGTGGCTTTCGAAGAAAACGCACGTAGGCGAGTTTTGTGAGCTTAGTCAAACTATGTTTCAAATAGCGTTAAGAGTCAGGTAAAGCCTTGATCTTTTTTGATTCGTTTTTTGAATCAAGCCAAAAAATGAATGCCAGTCGTGGCGAACGCCAACATTAGTTAAAGAATATCTATCATGATATTTAGTAATAATTATTATTTATTGCTTCTAATTAGTCATGCTATTTTTTTTCAATGATATATTCATCTAATTAATTAATCAACATTAATCCTAGCGCCAGAGCTATGACTAGTAAATTCCGGAGCATACATACACTGAATACTCGTAATCCCAGAACTAAAATCTCCTTTATGTACAGCCCTTACAGGATACTCAAAAACATAAGTCCCTTTGTTCAATTGACTGATGAAGAAGTGCGACGCTAAGTCTCTAGTACTTTCATAGTATCCTAATCCTCCTCTCCAACGGTAGCCGCTTAAGACGTTTTCTGGTTCGAATCCGCTACTCCTCATGTCTTTGAGGTGGACATAAGACATACTTCTGTCTACTTTGATTTCTATTCTTACGATGAGTCTATCTCCTGGATGGATGCCATTTTTGTCGGTAGAGACTAATTGTGGGCCACTGTCGGTCATTTCTTCTACAAATAGGTTTCTAGTTACTTGAAGCGGTGTCTCTTGGAAATTATCGACTTTATCAAGGTCTTCGAAGTATTGATAGTAGGCAGCTCCCCAAGCGATAGATTCATTGTTATTTTTTATTGAGATCTGTCCGAGGTCAGGTGTGATTTCGGATGAGGTCCATGATTTCTTGAAGTATCCTGTTCCAGCTTCTGTGCCTTCCTGACCTAGATCTATCTTAGTATTGCCTAAGCTGATATCTGGTTCGTTGCTTTCTTCGACCCAAGAGATCATGCCTCTGTCTTCTCCTTGTATAAGAAGAGAATAGATGGCTGCAGATGTAGCCTTGGTCGTTTTCCAATGATTCGTTTGTTTGTTTTTCAACAACCAGATTTTCATGTCTTCTACAAAGTTTTCTTCAGACTTAACTTCGGTAAAGAACTCAATCATCATGGCATGAGATTCTATCGGTAACTCGTACCAGTTGAACCCATTTCCAAGATTCCAATATCTTCCTAGCTCTTCAGAGTAGAATGATCTTTCTTTTAATGATTTAGATATATCGTTGGTCACTTGAGATTCATTTCTATTCAACATAAGGCCAAGCATTGCTTCTAGATATAACCCTTTTCCTAACCAGTGCTTCTCTGACTGCCCAAAATAGTAGTCATATGCTGTCTTAGATGCTGGTAGCACCTCTTTGTCTCCGAAGAAACTTCTGATATAGAGATAATGGATAGAAAGTTGATCCAGGTGATCCTTATTGATATCACCTCCATATTTTGCAATCCTTGCTTTCAGTTTATCATATCTGACTTTAGTTTGTTCGTCAAGATATACGAGGGCACGATTTACAATCTGCATATACTTACCGTCTTGATCTGAGATGACTCCTAGATGAAGGAGATGGGCTATTCCCTCCACTACATTCTGAGTGATGTAGACATTTTCTCTTCCGCCTGTAAACCATGGGAACGCACCGCTAGGCATTTGTCTTCTTCCCAATTCTTCAAGAACTGAAGCAGTTTCATTCGACATTTTATTTAAATCAAAAAGGAGTGCTATTCTCTTCTTTTGTTCTGTTTCAGATTTCGATTGACGGACCCAAGGCGTTTCTTCTAGAATGGCAGATTTTAGCTCTGAGTTTTTCTCTAGGTTACTTAATAATGCATCAGAATCCAACGCTTTCCACTCATCAAACACCTGCTTTATCTTAGGATTAGCATTCGCGATATGGCTTGCCAATGTATTCGCATACATTCTATTGAAGATCTGTTCCGTACATTGATGTGGGTACTCCATCAGATATGGCAGAGCTTGCACAGCATACCAAATCGGATTGCTCGTATATTCGAATGTATATCTGTGTGGTTGAGACGTAGCGCTTCCATTAGATAACGCATCAAAAACAAATGATTTCTTCTCCTGTTTTTTGACAGATATAACTTTTGTCTCCGTTAATAGAATTTGATTCGTCACAACAGGTAGTATATTCTCTTCCCCGTCTGTATGATCACCTGCAACAGCTGTTACTCTATACTTTACCATTTTTTTATAATTCGAAGGCACATTAATTTCCCAATCTACTCTTGCTGATTCCCCCTTTGCAACTTCGACTGTTGTTTGGTTCTGAGTTAGACCAAATACATCATTGATTACATTGTTGGTTTCTGGATCAATAATTTCCAATTCAGTAGTTACAGATATGTCAGCACTAGATAAATTACTTACTGTTGCCGGAAACACTAGTTTGTCCCCTTCTCTCAAAAATCGAGGTGCATTTGGAAGAATCATTACATCTTTTTGAGTTTTCACTTCGTGAGATGTCATTCCATATCTAAGGTCTTTATCATGGGCGAATGTCAATAACTTCCATGTCGTCAACGCTTCATTCATGGTAAATGAAATGAGTAGATTCCCTTCTGCATCTGTTTTTAAGTTTGGATAGAAGAATACGGATTCATTAAGGTTCTTTCTGACAGATATTTCTTTGGTTGGCTTGGTTCCACCATTGCCATCTCCAGCAGATTGATTTTCATCTCCTACAGCGTCCTTTTTAGATTCTACTGCATTATCCATCATAGCGGATTCTGCATTCATCGGTGCTGCAACTCTTACACCATCTACATGAGAGACTTGCGCACTAGATCTAGAACCCCTAACAACTATTTCATCAACTGGAGCTGAACTTGTTTTCATTTGATTTCTAGACATAGTCTTGTACTGACCATCATATAAATAGCCCATACTGTATCCTATCTCCATCCCCTTCAACATTGGTATCGCAGGAAGATTCACACGGTCACTTTTAACTCTGTTCCATTGATAATTTAATTCTCCAGAATATCCATAATCGAAGCCGAAGGTCTGACTCTGATAATACCCGTAATGTGAAATATATGGATTAAAAAAGAACTCATGTTGCACAAATTGATCCAGACTCGCATCGTACATTGTAGCTAAAACCTCCGCTATCGCTTTATCCTTATTTGGCCCTGAGATCTTCAGCATCCACTCTTCTTTAGAACCTGGCAAAACTTTATCTCTCTTAGTTATTAACTCAACATTGAGCTTTTTATGATCCCATGAGAGATTAACATTTTTCTGTATTCGTTTATAGTAATTATGCTTTACATAATCCAAAAATAGAGTGATCCCTCCCCTATCCTTTTCAGTCGGTTCGTAGCAAACAGTAAAGTTATTGTCCACATCAGCCATGCCTTTGTGTACGATTTCCTGATCTCTTACAAATGTATAGTACACCTGCAATTCCTTATCTGGCGTTCCTAAGTTGACTTCATACTTCTCTCCAACTTCAGCCACTTTCGTTTTAGGGTTTATATAGAGAAGTTCTAATGTTGGATATTTGTTGTTTTTTGAATCTGTAACTGCGATATAGTCTTTCGCAATGATGTTTGTATTCTTATACTTCTCGTTTGAGATGATTTCTATTCGATAGGACTTTCCCCCTTTCACATATTGACTAACATCGACATTTACACCCCCTACTGGTATATCAAGCTTTCCTTCGAAGACCACTTCTTTGTCTTCATACTCGCTCAAAACTGTAGTGTTATTATAAGCGATTCTATCTATCTTCTTTTCGAATTCTCCTCTTCTGTACAAAGGATTCGTCGGAGAATTCCATCTTCTATTGCGTTTCCAAACATCTGGTTGCTGAAGTTCTATTACTTTAAATATGGCATCAGATTTCAAAGACACACTATTTGCTGTTACTGCTTTGACTTTAATAGCATTTAGATCTTTGACATCGATTATTTCGTCCATATCTATAGCGTAAGAATATGGAAGTGCTGATATCGAAATAGTTTCCTTAGCCGATCTTGTTTCTCCAGATAGATCAGTCACATCCACAGAGACTACATAACTATAGGTGGGATTATCTTCTATTTTCATATTGGCATCTGGCTCCGCTGAAAAATCTAGCGTAAACTTACCTGACTGATCCGTATTGGCAACACCTTGTTCTACCATCTCAGAACTTGATGGCACTCTGCGATACCAACCCCACCATCCATAGTAGGTCTGACGCATAATCGTATACTGCACCTTAGCATTTGAAATAGGGCTTCCTGATAGCGCAGTTGCCACTCCAGAAACTTCAACCAAATCTCCTAAACTCAATTCACCTTTTAGTGTGTCAATTTCTACTTCAAACTTTGGTCTTTTGTATTCTTCTACACTGAATGATTTTCGCCCATGATCTACTTGAATAGAAAAAGACCCTGTCAATCTCCCTACAGGAAGAATGAAAGTTCCAGAAGCACTTCCGAAGTCATTTGACTTTACTTTTAGCTTTTCTACTTCCTGACCATTTGCATCTTTAAGCAATACAGTTAATTCCTTTCCTTCATTTACCGAAGGCAGTCCATGATCATTTATTTTTAGAGAAAGTGTTTTAAAATGTACCGTTTGACCTGGTCTGTAAATCGCTCGATCTATAAATATTTCAGTTCTTTCACCCGTATGATTTGGTTTTCTTTGATTGTAGAAATAATCGTATGCTTCAAGATTGAGCACGTCATTTCCTTTTGTCAATTTATATTGGAATGAATTATTTATCACTCCTTTGATATCAGCCCAACCTTCATTATTAGACTTTGTTTTTTGGACTAATTTTAATTCATGTTTTCTTTCATTTCGGTTGTACGCTCTAGTATAGACTTCGATTTCTACATTAGCATTGGGCTTTCCAGTAGATCTATTTCTAACAAATAGTTTCTTTCCATTTACCTCTCCGTAAGTCGTATAAGCAAGATCTGACACAAAAAATGCGGTAAAATGATATGATGATCCACCTTTTTTGAAACCATCATTATTACTGGATACGATGATATATCTGCCTAGATCTAAGCCTTCAATTATCTCTTCATAAGAAGTTTGCTTATATCCATCTCTAATGTTCTCACTACTCCACCTTTTAAGAATTGGTAAGGATTCAATCTTTTTATATTGTTCTTCTTGTTGACTCTTCATTAAACTATCAAAGTCCTTTTCATTTACCTTCAACAACTTAAAATAAACCTGTTCTAAGTTTCTGGAAGTAACATTGATTAAAAAATTAGTTTTTGAAGGGACTACTTGCTCTGATTGTAATGATAAGTGTTTATGAAGTATAGAATTGATTAGGTTTTTTTTCTGAGACTTAGTGTGGCTCTCCATTTCAGGATCCGTTAGCTTATCTAACAGCAGCATGGCTTTATCATATCTTTCTGTATTAATATAAACTTGTGCCAAGCGAATTACAAAAGAATGTGAATTTGAGCCCTTATAGTAAGTTGCTGCCTCAGTTAGAGACTTTTCAAAAAGGGAATCAATATCAGATATCTCACCGATACCACGCACAAAGTCTAATCTCTTCAAATCATAAGAAGCCAATACTTTCTGGTCAGAAAAAGAGGCTTGATGTCTTAACTGATCTTGAAATAATTTGATAGCGCTGTATAACTTTGAATCTTTTTCATCTGACTTTATCTCAAAATTGATAAATGACTTGACATCTCCAAGATAATCAGGAGAATCCAAAGTAAATCCAAAGGATGGTGAAATTACATTATAGTCTTTTGCAGAGAAATAGCTTATTGCACGATCTACTAACAGATCATAAAGAGAAGGCCTTAATTCAAGTACTGATTTTTCGTTTCTAAGTAACTTCTTAGCATCTTCAGTTTTGTATTGTCTTGTTGCTTCCGAAGTGGATAATAAGTATTGTTCAGCAATATAATCTCTATAATTATTGGGCGCCCAAGTCCTTATATCTCCAGTATCAAAAGATTCAAGATTGGTACGCTGAGAGATTTTATAATATTGGCTACTATAATATTGTTGAAACAATTCGGCAGTCATGGAGTACAATATCTGTTTGACAGGAGCTTTGGAAGCGCCTAACCTTTCATCTAGTGTTTGCACAACAACTTCTAGTCCTAGCTCTTTAGTATCAAGTGTAAGTTTCGCACCGGATATAGTAGTCTTTACTTGCTGTTCTACATTGGACTCATTGAGTGCATATTGATAAATCTCATTGATTTTCTCAAGCGCAGTTTTAGGAAGTCCTTTTTCCATTGCTGTGTTTACTTCTTTCCATGCTTTGTCGTAATCGAAAGCATCAAATGAAGAAAAACCTAGTGCAGAAAACATTAACAACATCCCAAATATTAATTTATTGAATTTCATACATATCATTTTGTACGATTAATAAGACCCATTTAATATAAAAATTGATTCTATCAAACATAAAGTATTAACGAAAACATTAGTTCGTTCCTTATGGTTTTATTTAAAGACGTATGAAATTGAAGAATTACATAAATAAACATAGAAAATCAGATGATGGACCACGGATTAAACGGATTTAATAGATTTAATAGATTAACACGGATTGTGAACAGGTCTCTACAATTCAGGTAAATTAAAAAAAAGTACTCAATCTCCTTATACATAATGTTACAATACCGATTAAATGTAATATCGATTGTGTTTTCCTAGTTGTAAGTTCAACCATACTTTCCTTTAATCAGGTCCTACTTAATTTTCAAGTCTATTTCTTTGTTAGTCGGCATTTAGCTTTTTAGTCAATATTTGATATAAATGCGTTAAGAAGCTTGAAGTGTTTGAGCTAAAAGTAGTTTTAGAGATGGCTAATAATAACAAAAGCTCGTTCATAGCATATGTACGTAAGCGAGTTTTCAAGGTTTAGTATTTCTATTGAATATTGACGTTAAGAAAAGGTAGAAAAAAGAGTGGTTTGCACAGCAAACGCTCGTATATACCTATTGCTTCGTTTTGTGACAATGACAAAATGAAGGCCCAGCCGGCGAGGCGAGAGTAAATAAATATATTCAACACAAAAATTAATTAAGTATTGAAATATCTTTTAATTCTTAAACATCAAAAACTAAATCAATAGATGTGTCTAGTTTAACAGGAGGCACGTATTGCTAATAGCACATACCACCATAAGAATAGAAAAATCAATTTATAAAGAACAGACTTAGTTAGAAACAGAACTACTTCCCGTTAAGATAATCCCTAAGATACTCAAAGTTCTTACCCAAATTTCCGAAGTCAGCTATAGTCGCTCTTTGGATCAATTCACTTCTACGATTACCGAGTTCATTCAATACATTTTTGATAAACATATCTCCAAAAGAAGTAGATGCGTCTCGTGGTAGTTCGTTAGGCAGATTATCTATTGTCATCATATCAACGACTGATTTTCCATGTGGAGAAGTTTCATTTCCTGTGTTCGGATCAAAACCAAAAATAGGATCTTGAATTGTAGACGCTTTAATAGTAGATGGAACAGAAGAAACAGGTGCTATATCACATGTAACATCAGATATCACTTTGATCCCGAACTTATCAGATTTCATTTGATCCAAAGTAAAAAATGAAGGAGCATCATTATTCCAATAAATACCATTGATCAAAATATCTGAAATTGGTAAAAAATGAGAAAAATTAGACTCGTATTCGATAGGGTTGTTATAAAAGTCTTGGACAGAGTTAGTCATTTTCCCATCCTTCCTTTTTGCATAGTAGAAACTGTTTAATTGGGTGTACACTGGATAATCGTACTCATTGGTAATATATTCGAGTGGATTCACCTTCTTTATACCCATATCATCTAATACCATAGCTGCTCCACCAGCCACACGACCAGTCCCCGTCAATACTATCTTTATATTGGGAAACTTAGTTTTATCATAGACCTGAGTTGCTGCCTCATAGTCGAACAAGTCTTTCATTCTTGGCAGATCAAATTCTTTTGTACGCTGTCCATAAGTCCAAAGTGCATTGTGTGCACCCACCATCCCGGCAAACTTACCAAATGCAATTACTCTAGCACCATTTTCATCCGTTAGTGCTTCATAATCTATCAATTTGATCTGGTTGTCAACGATATGTTTCAGCAATGGTTGATTGTAAGGTTGTTCTTTAATTGTATGAGAAAAGAAGAAATAGGTTTTCCCAGAAATCAGCTCATCAATAGGCACTTCTTTAACACCTAACAATACATCTCTATCTGATAAATCTTCTTGAAGACGTATCCCCGCATCTTTATAATCTTGATCAGGAAAACATCTGATATCTGATGGCTGCACGACGATATCCACACCCATATCCGACATTTTTTTTGCCTGTTGTGGGTTTAATGGCACCCTGCTATCCGCAGGAACTTTACCTTCTCGTATCACACCTATTTTAATCATCCTAGGGATATTGTAATTTGCTAAAAGCGCAAGATAGAAAAGAATCTGATACAATATGACAGAATATATTTAACAAAATTAATATGTTTTTATCAGCATAATGAACCTATATCACACCTAGTAATGGTAAACAATTAACCTTAAACAACATACAATGAAACTGTCACCCTTTTTCTTCAATCTTTCAACATATACTTCTTTATCTTCTTCCCTTTTGCATCTTTAAATTCAACAGATAATTTTCTATCTTTTCGTTTACCTGAAATCGAAATTACAGCATAATTATTTTCCCCAATCATAGATTCTTTGTACCTGAAACTATTGGGCTCATCACTATGATCATACGCACCAGATGTCAACGAACTAGAGGTTATATCCCATATGACTTGACCATCAGGAGTTTCATATCGACTCACTTCAGAATGATGTCTGTCGCCATTAAGAAAGACTACATTAGGAATATTATAATCATCAATAAGATGTAGAAGCTTTTTCCGTTCCGCTCCAAATACTGCGTGATTTTCATATTCAGCAACATCATTTACCACTTGACCACCAACACAGATAAAGTTAAAACTAGCCTTGCTTGTCCTCAATGCATCAATTAACCAAGTTATCTGTTTATCACCTAATATTTTCCCTTCACTAGATTGCGGTGTTCTATCCCATCTGTTATCGAGCATATAGAATTGACAGTCATTCCAAGTGAATGTACCAGTAATCCCGTCTAACCCACTCACACCATAATTAGGATTAGCCCAAAAGTCAATAAAAGCCTCTCTTGTAATATCTTTCCCCCAATATGTACCATCACTATTGTTGGGACCATAATCATGATCATCCCATATGGCATAGTGGTGAATTTTTGAAAGTAGTGGTTGCATTTCTTTCACATTTCTAGAATGCGTGTATCTGTGATAGATACCTGTTCTGCTGTTCCAGTCCGCATCTCTTAGATATGTATTGTCTCCAAGCCAAACCATAAAGTCAGCATTTTCCTCCACAATCTTTTCAAAAATGGAATAATTACCTCCATACGCCTTTCCTGGTCTATCGAATTTCTCTTCATTGATATAAACACAACTCCCCGCTATGAAACTAAACTCCGGTGGATCTTCTCTCCATTGCCATAGACTTTGAGTTTCAAACTCGTATGTTTTATCAGATTCTTGGTCATTAACAATTACAGCATATTCATATTCTGTTCCCGGGTCCAATGGACCTACCGCTATGGTTGCTGTGTTGGCTTTGTAACTTTCTACATAGAAGGTCTCTGACATTTTCATATCTGACTTGTCAGCTTTAGGCCAATATCTGATTGCTGCATACCCCTGGTTCTCTAATTGAATCCAAACACCTATCTCTCTCATGGTGTTATAGCCGAGCATAGGACCAGATTTAATAGATTGAGAATAAACATCTGAAAAGATGATAATGCACAAGAAAGTAACAGTTGCTTTAATTAATAATTTCATAAGTCAATGTATTGATTATGCAAGAACGTAATACTTCCAAACAATTGATTCCCTTTGAAGGACATTTATTTCAAAACATTCAAATTTCAATCTCCTTAAAACCATAATTATTAATTGCCAATACAGGAAACATAATGGAAAGTAGATATTTGACATATATTTATAAATAATATCAACTGCCAAACACCCAACTTACGATATAAAACATACTAAAACATATAATGGGCATCCTACTAGATTAGGATCAAAATGAAGCAACGCTAATAGAATGCGTAGGAAATGAAAAAGCGAATTTGAAATAAATCTCAAATTATATGCTCAGTCAAGTAAAGACTATCATATAAATAAAAAATACTTCGTCACAAGATCTCGTGACGAAGTATTTTTTATACTAATAATGAACAAAGATTATGGTGTAACTACCCTATTCTTTACATGTTTTTCTAGCCATTGATCTTGCTCCCATAACATATGCATAATACTCTCTCTTGCAGCATATCCATGACTTTCTTTAGGTAACATAACTAATCTTACAGGCGCACCAAGTCCTTTTAGAGCATTGAAGTATCGTTCGCTCTGCATAGGATAGGTCCCTGAATTATTATCTGCCTGACCATGAATTAATAGCAACGGAGTCTTCATCTTATCACAATGCATGAAAGGTGACATGTTGTAATATACTTCTGGCGCTTCCCAATAATTTCGTTCTTCTGATTGAAATCCAAAAGGAGTAAGGGTTCTATTATATGCACCTGATCTAGCTATACCCGCTGCAAATAAATTTGAGTGCGTTAATAGATTAGCCGTCATAAATGCTCCGTAAGAATGACCTCCTACCGCTACTTTATTACGATCTATATAACCCATTGCATCCACAGCATCTATAGCAGCTTTTGCATTGCCTACCAATTGAGGTATAAAATCATCATTTGGTTGATCTTCACCTTCACCGATTATAGGAAATGCCGCATCATCTAAAACAACATACCCACGATTCACCCAGTAAATAGGAGACCCATAATATGGATATGTAAATTCATTACTACTAGAAGTCACCTGGCTGGCACTACTTTTATCTTTGAATTCTCTAGGATATGCCCACATGATCATTGGCATCTTCTCTTTCTTAGCTTTATCATAGCCCACAGGAAGATATAATGTAGCTGATAGTTCTAGACCGTCTTCACGTTTATACTTGATTACTTCTTTATGAACATCTTGAATAGCTTTAAATGGATTTTCAAATTCAGTAGCTGGTTCTACTGTACCTGTTTTTAAATTTCGAAAGTAGAAATTTGGATAGTCATTCTTTGATTCTAATCTAATAAGGACTATCCCTTTCTCAGAATCTATCATTCTTGAAATACTTTCAAGTTTATCTTCTGCTTTGGCTCTGAATATTCTTTCCGTTTTATTATCACTGATATCGTACCTATCTACAAATGGTAGCTTCCCCTCTTTAGAGAACCCATCACCAATCAGATATAATTGGTCATCATTGACAATATCAAGTGTCCATCTGCCCAACTTATTTTTCTTAGTGACAAAACTACCTGGATCACTATACCTATCTTGATAATTACGTTCTACATATAATGTTTGATCTTTACCACTATCAGAAGGATCAAAAAAGTTAATTCTCAACGTCCGATCGTTCCACCAATAGTCATAAATAACGGCAAGATTATTATCTCCCCATTCTATACCACTAAATCTTAATTTGGTTTTTGTAAGAAGGGATTTTTCTCCTTTGAATGGTGCTGGAAGTTGATACACAGCATCCCTCATTTCTACTTCAATTTCTGGATCTCCACCATCCAATGCTTCCGCCCACACTAATGTTGCTGATTGATCATCTCTCCATTGTAGTGAACGTATACCTTTACGAGTACTCATGAATCCTTTCGGTAATTCTTCTGTCAATGGGACATCAACAACGTTCTTTACTAAATTACCTAAAATATCATATACGTTATATGAAGTCGGAAATCTCCCATAAGTTACTAGATATGAAAATGGCCTATTGATTTCACCTATTATAATATACTTTCCATCAGGAGACCTTGTCATTGAGGAGTACATACCAGCATCTTTCCATTTTATAGAGTTCCCATCAAGACCAATCATATGAATCTCAGATTGAGCTAAGACTTCAAAATTATGCTCGTCATTTCCATCTTTTAATAGATCTTGGTACGTTCTATTTTGTGCTTTTTGCCCCATCTCGTTTACAGAAATAGTTGGTCCGCTTGGTATCGAAAGTGATGTATTGATAAGAGATGAACGATTACCTGGAAGCATTTTTACCAGTAGGGACTTGCTATCCTTCATCCACATCATACCATAATTCATATTTAAATTGAGCCCGGCATCTACTAATTTATTGGCCTTTTTTGCTACATAATCCACATACCATAACTCTACTCCAGACTCAATGGTATTCGTAAAAGCTATATAATTTTCATTTGGTGACCACTTAATATTTGTCAACTTCCCATTCTCAGGTAATCCATTGATAGAGGATTCCTTTTTTGACTTCATATCATAATACTTGATATCATAGTAATATCTAGCTCTGCTAGATATATTCGTCTTAGGGTTTATTCTCAATCCAGCGAGTCTCATTTCTGCTTCCGAAAGCTCATCGATCGACTTATACGCTTTTCTATATAACAATATAGCTTTAGTACCATCCGAATTCATCCTTATTACGGGAGGCATTGGTGCATCAGCAAGTGAAAGAATATCAGCATCTGGAGTCTGATACTGTAAATCGATTTGGGCATCTATCATAGTACAAATAAAAATAAAAATAAGGAAGTGAAAAATTTTAGATTTCATCTTAGGTTAAATTTCAAGGTTATAGGTCAATATTCTTCCGTTAATATAGTAAAATCCTCAAAATACATCAAACTTATTAAACAATTAGAACCAATTATATTTACCTATATAAACAAAAAGAGCCTTGAGGAATACCCAAGGCTCTCTATATCATTATCAAGAAAGATATAAATGAGATTTACTTTATAACACTTATTCTTTTAGTTACACTTTTCTCTCCATCAGAATACTTAACTAGGTAAACTCCTGAAGACAGGTTATCAATAGTAATTGTATTTTTTTTATCTAAATTCTTGTAAACATTTATTAACTGTCCATTTGACGTTAATATCTCAACCGTAGCATTAGATTTATTTGTTTCTTTCATTTCGATTACAAATTGTCCGTCATTAATCGAAGGATAGACATTTATAGAACTGGGATCTAATTCATTCACATCTGAAATAACCAACACATTGCTCTCGACTAAAATATCATCTATATAAATACCATCAAGCTCTACAAATGCATCACTCCTCATAAGCATTCTCAATTGTATTGTTTGACCAACATAATCAGAAAGATTCATTTCTTCGACAACCCATTCACTTTGAGTACCATCTAGCAAAGGGTCCGTAGTTCCATGAGAATTTGCACTTCCATTACTCGTGTAATTACCACATAGCGAAGTCCAGTTTTCTCCATCCGTACTTGCCTGTACTAATACGTAATCATAATTAGCTTCTATAGCCCATTGTGCGCTAAATTTCAATGCAGCAAATTCAATATTAGTTAGATCTATTGCATCTGAAATAGATACAATGTTAATCATACCAGCCTCATAATTTCCATCAGGAGAATCCGTCAAAGAAGTCGGTGCTGAAACAAAACGGTCCTCGGTCAATGCCCAATCCCCAATGTCCGACAAGGTAGAAGGATCAGACAAATCATTAGAAATAATTTCTTCATTAATACTTCTTCTATAGGTAAAATTATAAGTATCTGTCAATACCACTTCACCATTATCAACTTTCACATCAAATGAAAGATCAACTAACGGAGGCGCATTTCCAGAAATTGTGAAAGTGATATCTTCCATCCGGTTTTGAGCAATTTTTAAATCATAATTCATAAGGAACTGATCAAAAATAAGATAAGGAGATAGAGAAACAATTTCTACAGTTACTGTTCCTTCTTTAAAACCTGATTTTGTTATATCTAATACAAAAACACCTTCATCCTCCTCTACCAGATTTGGCACATTCATTCTAGCATCATAATGATTTAACAAACTATGCGCAGTAGCAAGATTCTGATACATACATAATTTATTAAATCCTTCTATTTGAGTAGAATCAGGCCAAAACCCATCACCTACCTCTGGTGTCATAGCATAGATTTTGTTCTTTTCTCCTTCTTCACCATATAGATAATCATCACTATCCCCATTTACTGTATATCCGACAGTTTCAGTTCCTGTACCGAGCGTGAAATTATTCTCTTTAATCATAGATTTACCGATCGCCTTGAATATTGAATCTTCGTCCGTTGGCTGATCATTATACCCCCATGGATGAATCAATAAATTACCAAAAGTGTGATAATTGAGTGCAATCATTATTTCATGATCTATAGTAAAGTCCCGAACAGCTTTTGTCTCTGGTTCAGAAAACCCTTCAGGGCCCCGATAAGTGCTAGACTCACTATCTGGTGAACTTCCATTGTCGTCATTTCCCCAGAAGAAATCATAGTTTCTATTTAGGTCAACTCCAACACCGCCACCACCTTCAGCCGGCCTTCTATTTTTCCTCCAAAAACCACCACCATTAGGGTTAGTCTCTTGATTGAATAGATAACCATCAGGATTAATACATGGGATAAAATACATTTCGGTATTATCAACCAAGTATTTAACCTCTGGATCTGTATCGTAATTTTCTAACATATACCATAAGTAAAATAACATCTGAGAAAGTCCATTCGGCTCTCTCGCATGGTGTAATGCAGTGTATAGAGCTTCAGGCTCACCTTCCTCATCTACATCAGGATTATCTGATAATCTTAACCACCATATATCATTGCTTTCCCAAGTTTTAATATTTCCTACTGGAGTTTTCGCAGATATCAAGTGTGGATATTTACTTCTCATAGAATCAAGCACTATGAGCATCTCTTCAAAAGTGTGATAGCCACCCATAGATCCGTAAGTATAATTTTCTGGAGTATTATAGTCGTATAAGGCTTGACCATCTCCCCCATCACACGAACCCGTAGTTCGAGTCGCAGAAGATTTAGGTCTATTTTTATAGTGCTTCGCCAAATCAGGAATCATTATATTATGATCTATACTTGAAGCATTTATTTTTGCAATTTCTTCTTGCGAAAAATCATTTACAAAGTGAACTCCTGGGATCAGAAAACCATGATCAGTTTCTAGACCCATTCTAGTAAGGTCATTGATATCTACTTTAGATAAATCAAATTTAACTCTGCTGTATGTTGATTGACTCACAGCAAGATTAGCTACGATGCATAAAAGCATCAATAGTGAAAATTTCAACTTCATATATTAAAAATATTAAGTGTTATTCAAAAATCAGGAAAGGAATAGAACTCGACTAAAATTCATATATAAGGAAGTATATCTTTCTGATCTAATTGCAATATATAACTATACTGATGTTAAAACGAAAACGTTAGCAATTAATAGAAATGAAAGGTACTTATCGGACAAATTAAAGCGCTTCACCAGAAAGTTTAAATTCAATTTTAAGATCACCAGCAAATGGAATTTGATCTAACATAGTACGTATACTGTCTCTCATTTCAAAATACTCAGGTAATTCGTCTTCAGGCATTGGATCCGCTGGAGGAAAATTCTCTCTCAAGTGATCAATCTGCTTCCTATTCTTCCAGAAACGGAAACAAACATGAGGCCCCGTTGCCAATCCTGTTGAACCAACATACCCAATAATGGCTCCTTGGCTTACATTAACTCCCGGTCTTATCCCTTTGGCAAATCTTTGCATGTGCAGGTATTGTGTCTCATAAGTACCATCATGACGCATTTTTACATATCTACCGTTGTTTTTATTATAGGTCGCTTTAGTAATCACACCATCGGAGACAGCCATGATTGGAGTTCCATAAGGTGCTGCATAATCAGTCCCAAGGTGAGGAATTCTACGTTTCTTAATTGGGTGCAGCCTTCTTAGATTATACCTAGAGGAGATTCGCGCACTACCTTTTATCGGTGATTTCAAGAATGTCTTTTTACTAGGACGACCTTCCATATCGTAAAACCCAGTATATAAATCATTCTCATAATAAACAGAATAGTACTCTCCATATTTATTCTGATAGTATGCACCTAACATCTTACCTAAAGATACCGCCACACCATCAATGTATTTCCTTTCATATATAACTTTGAATTTGTCACCTTTTTTTGTGTGATAAAATGAAACAGAAGAAGCCAGAGCATCCTCCATCAAATCAATTACACCAGGATTAATTCCTTGGTCTGTCATGGATTGCCATAATGAAGACTTGATCTCTCCTGAAGCCGTTTCGACAATCAATGAATAGTCTTTTTCAATCACTTTCACATCTACAGAATCCCTAAAATCATAAATTACATACCTGAGTGGATTAGGTTCATAGATAAAAGCAAGAGCATCATCCGTACAACTATCTTTTTTAACCAAATGAAATCTTTTTCCCGCTCTTATATTTCTTACATCAAAGACATCTTTTGCCTTTTCCTCTAGGTTTGCCACTCTGCTATAACTAATGCCATTATTTGTTAGAATCTGCCCAACAAATTGATTATGCTTGATTCTGGAAGTTTCGAAATGATGTGTTTCGGTATCAAATCCGAACTTAAAATCTTTGTTAAAATTTTCATCTACTAATTCTTCATCACTATCATCAAGATAATCAGGAACATCTAATGATTTTTGATACAAAAAATATCCTATGACCAATATTGAAGCTATTGTAAGTGCAGAAAAGACGTCTCTCAATAAATTACTATTTCTACTGTTCGAAGATGAAGACATTAAATATAAAGGCTAGTTATTAAAAGGTGTGTTTTCTTAAACGGATGCAAAAGTATTGCATTATATCGCAAATACAAAATAATAAATCTTTTACTATATAGATATTACAACTTCTGTCAATTACTTTTCAAAATTAAAACCAGCCAGTTCTTTTTTTACTCCTACGCCTGGTCTTCTTAATTCCTAGAATACCCAATAAGCCACGAGTAAGTTCTCTTGCTACTGTTCTTCCGATTTGCCTAGTTGTTGTATTGTTGACTATTTTTTCGAAAGTACTTTTATCCCCTCTTCTTGATACCTTTCGAGCTGATCTATTTTGTTCTTGAAGTTTTTCTTGAGCAACTTTGGATTGAGCGTCTTCTATCTTACCCGTAAGAATTTCATACGCACTTTCTCTATCTATTTCTTCATTATACTTCCGCATAATCGTTGATTGATCAAGAATAGTATCGATTTCTCTAGCGGTAAGTACATCCATTCTAGATTGTGGCGCACGTAAGTATGTATGTACTAATGGCGTAGGTCGACCTTTACTATCTAATGCAGAAACTAAAGCCTCTCCAATTCCTAATTCAGTAAGAATTTGATCCACTTTATAAAATGGTGTGATTGGATAATTTTGAGCGGCTAATTTGATTGCTTTTCTATCCTTTGCAGTAAATGCCCTCAGTGCATGTTGAACTTTTAAGCCTAATTGACTTAATATTTCATCAGGAATATCAGAAGGGTTTTGAGTTACAAAAAACAAGCCCACTCCTTTTGATCTGATCAACTTAACGATAACCTCGATCTGATCCATCAATGCGTCTGAGGCTTTATCAAATACTAAATGTGCTTCATCAATGAATATTGCTAACTTAGGTCTATCCATATCACCTTCTTCAGGAAAATTGGCATATATCTCAGCTAGGATCTGCAACATAAACGTAGAAAACAACTTTGGCTTATCTTGAATATCTGTTAATCTCAAAATTGAAATCAAACCTTTCCCATCTTCATTTACTCTGCAAAGATCATCTACATCAAACGAACGTTCTCCGAAGAAAACTTCTGCTCCTTGTTGCTCAAGCTCAATTATCTTACGCAATATAGTACCAACTGATGAAGTTGAGATACGACCATATTCTTCTTGCATCGCGACCTTTCCTTCCCCTGTTACATATTGAAGTGCTTTTTTCATATCCTTAAGGTCCAGAAGAGCAAGTTGATTGTCATCACAAAACTTAAAAATAACGGATACTATACTTTGTTGTGTATCATTCAGCTGAAGAATTTTCGAAAATAAAACTGGACCAAATTCAGAAACAGTAGCTCTTAATCTAGCACCTGGCTCGTCAGACAAAGTCAAAAACTCAACAGGACTGTAATCCGCAATAAATGGAAATCCAATCATCTCATGACGTTCGTCTATCTTCTTATGACCACTAGACGGCACCGCAATACCACTCAAGTCGCCTTTGATATCCATCACAAGAGATGGTACCCCTTTCGCCGATAGTTGTTCCGCAATAATTTGAAGTGTTTTTGTTTTACCCGTTCCTGTAGCACCCGCTATCAAACCGTGCCGATTCAATGTCTCAAGTGGTATTCTGATGAAACTTTCTGCCATTACTTCTTCTCCAAGTTTTGACGCTCCTAGTATTATAGACTCTCCTTCAAAGGTATACCCATCTGATATTTCGTCTAAAAATTCTTGCTTATTACTCATATCTTAATTTTACGAAACACTAAAGTACTATATATATCGATTATACTTAATATGTACTGTTATATAAATTATTCTATTGAAGTGATTTAAATAGAATAGACATCCATAATATTTCCAGATACATTTCAGCCTCACTGCTTATTTCAGAGACCAAATGAATCGTTGCTCTTTCCTGTGACATACAGAAAGTATTTTTTTTTCGTTTCCTGAACAATAGGTCAACATCTATCCATGAACCCGTAACCTTGGACCTGGCACCTTTAAAAATAATCTTTTTCCTATTTCTTGAAATTTTGAGATAAAATCCAATCTTTACCTCCTGCACTATAATCATAAAAACCTGCACCTGACTTTCTACCTAGCTCGCCGGCTGTAACCATATTAACCAATAAAGGACATGGCGCATATTTAGGATTCCCGAAACCATCATACAATACATTCATAATAGAAAGACATACATCAAGACCTATAAAGTCAGCCAATTGCAAAGGTCCCATAGGATGAGCCATACCTAGCTTCATAACTGTATCTATTTCTTCTACTCCTGCTACGCCTTCATAAAAAGAATATATAGCCTCATTTATCATTGGCATCAATATTCTATTCGCTATGAATCCAGGATAATCATTTACCTCTGTTGGCACCTTACCTATATCAGACGACAACTTCATTATTGTGTCACACACTGAATCAGAAGTGACGTAACCTCTTATTACTTCTACCAATTTCATTACAGGAACAGGATTCATGAAATGCATACCAATCACCTTATCTGGTCTTCCTGTAGCTGATGCAATCTTAGTAATACTAATGCTTGAAGTATTTGTAGCCAAGATGGCTGCTGAAGGAGATAATTCATCCATTTGTTTAAATATCTTAAGCTTTAGATCAACATTTTCAGATGCAGCTTCCACGACTAGATCAGCACTAGATAGACCATCTTTCATATCCGTATGTAAATAGATATTAGCTAAGGTTGCATTCTTTTCGTCCTCAGAAATCCTGTCTTTAGCTACCATCCTATTTAGATTCTTTTCAATAGTAACTATTGCTTTATCGAGTGAGGCTTGAGATATATCAATAAGGTTTACGTTATAGTTATTCATTGCAAAAACATGGGCAATTCCATTCCCCATAGTTCCAGCTCCAATGACAGATATATTTTTCATGTATTCTAAATTAAGTGTTTGATTAGTAATCACGAAAGTAAGGATATTTTGACAATTGAGCATTTGAAATCTGAAAGAGTACAATAATGAAACACCTCACAATATCAAGGATTTACATATTACAAATATTTTACATATATTTGTGAGTCATAACAAACAGATCTTAATGAAAAAAATACTCTTTATTATCATATTGGTATTTGTTGTCAATTTGGTTTATTCACAGCAGAATCAAAGCTCTATTTTCACAAACGGAGACAAACTGTATATACACCTTGGTGAGAACTCTGAATTCTACTATACGCATACTGTAGAAAAAGGGCACACGATCTATTCTCTATCCAGAGCATACAATGTTTTGGCTTCAAAGCTATACAGGTATAATGGAATGACCGATGGATCTATAATCTCACTAGATCAAAAATTAAGGATCCCTCTTTATGATAGACAACTATACAAGGGGACAAGCCTAGATCACATCAATGAAGGACATTATATCCCTGTCTATTACAAAACACAACCCAAGGATAACATTTTCAGAATCTCTAGAATATACTTTAATCAACCAATTGAAGATTTAGTCAAAAGAAATAATCTAAGGGATAATAATCTAGGACTAGGGCAAGATATTCTGATTGGCTGGTTGCTCATTGATGGTAAAATACCAAATATTTTAGAAGTAGAATCTGAATTTGGGGAAGAACAACTTGAAGAGGAAATCTCTGAAAATATTGATTCAGAGGTAGTATTAATTGTCGACTCTTTACCGTTAGCAATGCAAGAAGAAAACATTGATAGTTTAGAACTTCAATACCCAGCAGGTTTTAATCCTACTCTACTTGGAAGGCATACATACAGTAAAGACATGCAATTCATCAAGAAAACAGATGTTGCATATTGGGACAAAACACTATATGACAATGGTGCTGTATTCGCTTTACACGAATCTGCATTGATCGATTCACATATCAATGTATTTAACCCCAATTCGAGAAGATCAGTAAGAATTAAAGTAATCGGAAGGATTCCATATGGCACATACACAAATGACGTAAAGCTAGTTCTTTCCCCAAGAGCCGCAATTCAGTTAGGCGGAGTGGATAGAAGGTTTAAAGTGGAGGTTGATTATTTGGTTGAGAAGTAAGCATATAATATCACTAACATACACAATAGAAAAAAGACTTAGCAAAAGCTAAGTCTTTTTTTGTTGACACGAGACTAAGTTCACGAAAACAACTTGATTCAAGTACACCTAATGCTTAGTTGGATATTGACACGAAGCTGAAGTCTGGAAAACGACATGATAGGTTTTCGCAACACAAACCTGTTTCAGCGAAACCTCTTTTAATACTCCAAGCCCAAGAGTTTTGCAATTCGTTACACTTTATGACGTGTTTTACTGCACGAAATCACTGATTATGAATTAGAGTACCCCATTAGTGGATTTGTCTCACTTTTAATTATTGTCTAAATAAAATTCTTTGGCTAACAATCCAATTTTGCTTGCAATTTATTGACAGCTGAAAAGAAACTTTCGCGTAGCAATAATCAAAACCTCCTAATTTGTTTACTAAGTTCAAAACATGAAGAATAAAGCACATGGCTCAGCCAATCCGATTTTATTCTGTTCAAATATTTCCTACAAAAGACTTTAGATGGGCACACACGAAACCAAAACATCTAAGACAAAAAAAAGACCCAACAAATGCTGAGTCTTTTTTTATAAACTTAAGCTTACCGAAGCAAACTAAATTTAGTATACATCGAATTAATCGATTATGCACTTTTTGCTGAAGGCATTCCAGTATCGGCAAATTTTTTACCTTCCCATCTTCCAAGCCATTCACAGTCTTTGCCAAGACTTTTGTAAGACAAGAATCTGTTTACTGCATCTGTCTTATCCTTTCTTTTAATAGTGATACTATTATGTCCACCATTACGGATATTGAAGTAATAAATCCCTTGTCCGTAGTCAAATTTCTTTGCCATAAAATATTTGTTTAATTATTTAGGTCCGAATTTCTCGAGTCTATAGGCGGCATCTAACACTTCTTCTCTTCTTTGAACAGAAGGCTTAATGAAATGCTTTCTTTTTCTTAGTTGTTTTACGATACCTACATTTCTGTGCTTTCTTTTGTATCTCTTAAGTGCTCTGTCTATTGACTCTTCCTCTTTTACATTGATGATTATCATATGTCTAATTTAACTTTTAATATTTTCTAATTATTCATATTAGATAATACGCTATATATCAAGCGCATATCTAAGAACTGGCTTTTATCAAAATAAGTTTCTTAAATCGAGAAAAAAGCAATTTTTAAGCTTTTTGACTTCGTCCCAAGAGCAAAACTCCAATAAAGCCCGCAAAAGTACATAAAATTGTTATAATAACAAAAGGTTCTCCCATCATATAATTTGATGGCAATACATTTACTTCTTGGATAACTTTTAAAGTCTCTGGATTAAGCTGAGAATAATTCACTAAATCTAGAACTTCCAACCTTTCTCCCGTTTCTTTATTCAGTATCTCACTCACATTCCGCCAAGGCCACACTTTATTTAGTGCCCCGATCAAAAACCCAGTAAGTAGGGCAAAACTTAGTTCTTTATAAGATTTAAAAAGCCAACTTAACACTCTAGAAAAACCTAATAAACCAACCACACAACCAGCGCTAAAAATTGATAATAGTACAAATGCCCCTGGATCTTGAGTTTTAATAAAGTCCTTAACCGAAGGAATAACGATTGTATACATCCCCATAAGTAGAAGAATAAAACTTCCTGATATACCCGGCAACATAAGTGCAGATATAGCTAGTACTCCTGCCAGAAAAATATACAAAGGATTCGTAGAACCTGTAGCAGGTGAAATCACTGTAACTCCATATGCGACCACTATTCCTATTATAAAGGCCAAAATCTTTTGCCAATTCCAATCATTGATCTCTTTACCTATCACGACAGCAGAGGCGATGATCAATCCAAAGAAAAAGCCCCACAAAGGCTCAGGATACGTATCAAGCAGATACGTAACTCCAAATATTCCTATAAGTATTCCAACCAGCATACCGCCAATAAGAAACACTAAAAATGATCCGTTTATAGCTTTCCATAAACCTTTCAGTCCATCATTCTTATATCCTATATAAGCTTCAGGACCAAATGACTTGATTGTATTAATCAGTTCTTCATATATACCAGTGATAAACGCAATAGTACCTCCTGACACCCCTGGGATAACTTCAGCAATACCCATTGCCATTCCCTTTAGCGCTAGACTCAATTTATTGTTCATCATGATTGACTTTACTTGTTTTAACTTTATTAAGAACTGAAAGAATATTTGAAAACACAATTCTTTCTTTAGAATAAAAATTCTCAAGTGTCATCCACCTACATTCATCGATGTCTTCATCTACTTGAGGTGTAAGCGCTTGGTGCTTACCACTCATTAAATACCAATGTGATAGTTTGATACATCGAGTCCCTTTTCGATTGATATATGAATGGGACGTTTTTATTATTTTTTTTCCAATAATTTTTACTGCATCAATTCCTGTTTCTTCCATCACTTCCCGAATTGCCGCTTCTTTTTTCTTTTCACTAGACTCTAATTTGCCTTTTGGCAAATCCCAATACCCTCTTCTGTGAATCATCAGAATCTGATCTCGTTCATTTACAACAACGCCTCCACCCGCATCTACTACCTTAAAAAGACCAACAAAGTCTTTCTTTAGTTTCTTGTAGTTCGTGGAGTGTATAACAATCGACTCCTGCTTTGTTGTTTTCTCACACATATCTATAAAATTAAGTAGGTGATTTACCCTACCTGTATACCTCACAACCATGTTATTTTGATCCCAAACAAAGGAATCATTTATTTCTGACGAAGGAAGTAAAACTATCTTCGTCTCATTTATATAGATTTCGTACATTTGCCGACCCATAAATAAAATTGGAATAATTGAAAGAATTAGATAAAATCATTGCCAAAAAGCTATTGCAAATAAACGCAATAAAACTTAGCCCACAAAACCCATTTACTTGGGCTTCTGGAATAAAATCTCCAATCTATTGTGACAACCGAGTCACATTGTCTTATCCTGCTATACGGAAACAGATAAAGGAAGGGTTTGCAAGCATAGCAAATAATTTTGGAAAATTTGATCATGTGTCAGGTGTAGCCACCGCTGGTATAGCTCATGGAGCTTTATTAGCTGATTTTCTTGAGCTGCCATTTTCTTATGTAAGGTCAAGCGCAAAGAAGCACGGTCGTCAAAATAAAATAGAAGGCCATATTCCAGAAGGAAGTAAAATTCTTGTCATAGAAGATCTTATATCTACAGGCGGAAGTAGTATAGATGCTGTTAACGACCTTAGGGATGCTGGTTATGAAGTTGTTGGAGTACTTGCTATATTCACCTACGAATTCCAAGTAGCTCGTGATAATTTTAAAAATGCTAACTGCAAATTTGCAACACTTAGTAATTACACATCACTATTAACAGAAGCACAAAACGAAGAATATATTACAGAATCTGATGCTAAAGTCCTAAGCCAATGGAGCAGCAATCCAAAAGAATGGTACGATTCTAATTTTTAAATAAAACATAATAAAATAACAAGCTCAAAGCGACAAGCAGAATAAAACTAAAACAAACGTATGTCAATCATAACAAAGAAATCTGAAGACTTCCTCAAAAAGTACCTAAGTAACGCCTCACCGACAGGATTCGAATCCGAAGGGCAAAAAATGTGGCTAGCGTATATAAAACCATATGTAGATGAGTGTCATCTCGATAATTATGGAACGGCTTACGCTATCATAAACCCTGGGAAAGACTACAGAGTTGTTATAGAAGGGCATGCAGATGAGATTGCTTGGTATGTAAATCATATATCAGACAAAGGTTTTATCCATGTAATCAGAAATGGTGGAACAGACCATCATATTGCACCAGGAAAAAGAGTGAACATCCACACCAAAACGGGTACGGTAAGAGGTGTATTTGGATGGCCAGCAATTCACACAAGAAATGGTAAAGCAGGTGCAGATCTTAATCCAAAAGTTGATAATATATTTATCGACATAGGAGCAAAGGATAAAGCAGAAGTCTTGGACATGGGTGTGTACGTAGGTTGCGTGATCACTTATGATGATGAGATGGAAATCTTAAATGATAAGTTCTATGTAGGTAGAGCATTAGATAATAGAGCAGGTGGATTCTGTATCGCCGAAGTAGCAAGAATGCTGAAAGAGAATAAAGACGAACTTCCTTTCTCTCTCTATATTGTAAATGCTGTACAAGAAGAAATAGGACTCAGAGGTGCCCAAATGATAGCAGATACGATCAAACCACATGTAGCGATCGTAACAGATGTATGTCATGATACAAATACGCCATTGGTAAAACCACAAATACAAGGTGATATAAAAGCTGGAGAGGGACCAACATTGACTTATGCACCAGCTGTACATAACAAGTTGCTTAATCAAATCATAGATGTAGCGGAGCAAAATGATATTCCATTCCAAAGATCTGCAAGTAGTAGATCTACAGGAACAGATACGGATGCTTTTGCTTATTCAAATGGTGGAGTACCATCTGCATTAATATCACTACCGCTAAGATATATGCATACTACGGTAGAAATGGCGCACAAAGATGATGTCGAAAATGTAATAAAGTTGATTTATCAGACACTTCTTAGTATAGAAGGTGGTCAAAATTGGAAGTATTTTGATGTGAAGTAATGCTCACAAAAAAGAAATAGAAAAGCCAAATCTCAATAAATTGAGATTTGGCTTTTTTGTTTTCATACTTCAATAGGATAAGGTTTACATCTTCACAAAACGCTCTGAAAATATACTATTCCCATCCACCACTTTTATAGTATAAACTCCTTTGTATAATAATGAAATGTCAATTTTATCTTTTGTAAGATTTTGATTTGTATAAATTCTATTGCCCGATATGTCATATATTTCTATTACGGATGACCTCCGTAGATCAAGCCCATCTACTCTTAGTATATTCTTGCTCGGATTAGGATATATCTTTAGGTTGCCTTTAATACTACTAAGATCATCGGTAGCTGTAAATATCTGAAGCTCTGGACATTCTTCATTATTGAAGCATCCGTATTCATTGACATTGAACATCCATATATCTGACTTTGCTGTTCCTGTTTCATTAATTCTCCCCATAGCCGAAATACTTCCATCTTCCTCTTCTATGATATCCCGAACTAAGAAAGTTATACCATCTCCATCTTCAAAGTCTGGATGTCTATATCTATGTGTCCAGATTTCATTTCCATCATTATCATATTTTGTTATGAAACCATAGTATTCTTTCACTTCTGATATTTCTTCTTTTATCTGTCCATAGCTATAGAAGTAATCTCCTCTCCCAGCTTCTATTTTGGAGATATACAAATAATCACTTCTAAGTGTTTTGAATGTATATTGCTTCTCAAATATACCATTTGCATCTCTCCATATAAAGGCTGGTGTTGCTACTTGGCAACATTCTATATATTCTGGAAATATCATCTTCTTCTTCAATTTCGTAAGAATACGACCATCAGATAACTCTATACTGGATAAAAATTTTCCAGAGGTTGCTAAGGTATCTATTGCCTCTGATTCCCATAGTACGTCTCCATCTGGATTGATCTTCATTACATATCCAAAACTAGTAAATTCATTTTCAAATCTTTTCACATGACTTACCAGTAAGTTACCATCCTCAGTCTTATTTTGATGATATATTAAGGCATACTCTGCTTCAGGATTGTATGACTTTGTCCATGCTAAATTTCCACTTGTTAAATCATACTTACTGATTCCCATGTGGAATTTGTCCTCTATGAAATAAGTATATGTGTTATATTGAAATCCACCAAGCTCTTGACTGCTAGTAGTCCAGCTCCTACCAGAAGGATTTATAATTGTATCAATCGTTTCTAATTGAAAATCAGATGATAACTTTCCTCTTATACTTATAAATTGTTCTCTATCCATAGCAAATAATAGAGATCCCCTTCATTTTCAACTATAGGTGAAATAGAAAATGAAATATTTTCCAAAATAAATGTTTCATATTCATATTGGTTGTAGAATTTAGTCACCATAGAATGATGTCCTTGTTCATCTGCAAATATTCCAGTAATGTATATTACATCTTCTACTCTTTTCATATCATAGGTAAGTGCATTTCTATTATCGTAATCAGGTATATAGAAATTATACTGTTCCTGTGATATTGATTCTTGAAGACCAATCAAAAAGGTCAAATAAAACACAAGAAAAAACTTCATAAAGTCTGTTGTTATTGTACAATAATTTTTTGAGTAAAAACGGAATTGTTCTCATCTAACAATGATAAAAGATAGAGATCCGCTCCTAATGATTAAATCCTATCGTCTCTTTCTTAAACGCCTTATCATCTGATAACACATCCAACTTCAATACATCATCATAAGTTATCAACATCTCTGATTGTTTGGATCGGTTTGCCTCAGCTAGTTTGGCAACTCTAAGGTTTTGATGCTTGATCAATTCTAACACTAATTTTCTTACTGTACGCGCATTGCCAAAGAACTTATCTCGGTAAGTATACAACTTAGCTAAAACCTCACTTAATTTACTTACAGCCTTCGGAGATAGCCTCATATGCTGATCTTTTACCATTTTAATCGCGATATCACTCAACTGTTCAGAGGTGTAATCCTCAAAATGGAATGTCTTATCAAACCTAGATCTTAATCCCGGATTGGCTTTTAGGAATTTTTCCATATTCCCAGGATAGCCCGCTGCAAAGACAAAAAACTCTCCACGATTATCTTCCATTCGTTTCAGAATAGTCTGAATCGCCTCATTTCCATAATCACCTTGTAGTCCATTAAAATTGCTCAAAGCATAAGCCTCGTCGATGAAGAGAACTCCACCCATAGCTTCTTCTATTCTTTCTTTTGTCTTTATAGCAGTTTGTCCTATATAACCAGCAATTAGCCCTTGTCGATCCGTCTCTACCATATGACCACGCTCTAGCACGCCTAATGCCTTATATATAGTTGTCAAGATCCGAGCTACTGTAGTTTTACCTGTTCCTGGGTTACCTACAAAAACGGTGTGGTACGAATAATTATTGAGCACAGAACGTCCAGCCTCTCTATGAAATCTTACTACATTGACTAATTCTTCTATTTGCTCTTTTATATTTTCAATCCCAATCAGAGAATTTAATTCTTCGATCGCAACCTTTAACAGCTTATGATCTACAGGGATATCAGGCTTAAATTTGCTCTTAATAATAGACAACCGTTTCATGTCTCCATCATTAATTGTCATAAGATCGGTCGAAGAAAGTTTCGAAGGGTTCTTTCGTTTCATAATCCTTAGACCAAGGTTAATTTTGGCTTTGTCTATAAGATCATGGATATATCGAGCATTACCAAAAGAGACATCTCGCTTCCTAAATTCTTTAGTGATAATATCTTCTAAAATATCTTTTGCTTTTGGGGTAAAAGTAACCTCCTTATTTTTGGCAGCCAGTTCCGATATTTCTATTAACTCCTGTGGCAAATAATCAGAAAAGTCAAAATAATGCTTAAACCTAGATCTTAGTCCAGGGTTAGAAGCAATAAAGTTTTTCATTTCTTTCGGATACCCAGCAACTATGACTGCAAAATCATTGGCAGGATTACTCATTTCTTTAACCAGAATTTCAATCACCTCTCTTCCGAAGTCTTTACTATCATCCTGACTCCTAGCAAGTGAATATGCTTCATCAATAAATAAGACGCCACCTTTTGCTTTTTTAATTACTTCCTTCACTTTAGGCGCTGTCTGTCCTATATATTCTCCAACTAGGTCTACTCTATCGACTTCAGTGACATGCCCTTTTGATAGCAATCCCATCTTATGATAGAGTTTACCCATCATCTGAGCTACAGTCGTTTTACCTGTTCCCGGATTACCTGTAAATACAGAATGTATATTGATTTTGTCTTTCTCTTCAAAACCTTTTTTTCGTCTTAGGTTTAAGAACTTGATATATTCGGCATGTTCTTTTACTTTTTGTTTAATATCATGTAGACCAACCAAATCATCCAACCTAGCCAATACATCTTCGAATGTCTCGTCGTTTTCTTCCTCTACTTGTATGATTCGGTTTTCATCATCATAAGGAAGAAAAACGACTGGACTCCCTTCTTCAAATTCATCCCCTACCTCAAAATTCACAGAAGCTAATAAATGATCCATAAAAACGACCTCTACCGTATAGTTACCAACCCGCCAAGATGCAGGAGTATTGCTCCCCCAGCCAGCATTCGTAGCAATACTATCTGTCCCCTTCTTTACACTTATCAGCCTAGTAATCTGCCCTTTTAGTTCTCTAGCTTCATTATAATACTTGATAAATAATTCACAATGCCAATTGACATCCTTTTTCAAATTTGTCAAGAGTAATTCTGTATGAATATATCTGGTATTCTCAGCAGAGAAGTTTCTATAGTATTTCTTATCTTCTACATTTACATCATCAAATTGACCTTCATAAAGCTGGAGAGATTTTATACCAAAACAAGCATTACCAAATGCTTCGAAATCCGTATTGATATCTTCTACATAGAAGTATTTAGTGGCAATTAGCGTCTCCTGAACATAGACTTCCCAAAAGTAAGTGCCAGGCTTCCAGAACGCACCATCCTTTTTATTACCCCAACCTTCTCTGATGTATACTATGTTATCGTATTTACTTATTTTCTTTTTGAAGTTTAAAGCACAGACTTCCTTTTTCTTCCCTTTCATACTGTAGCATCGGAACTGTATATCAGCCTCCCATACTTTGACATCAAAATACTTATTAAAAAAAGTCAATTCAGCATATACATAAGAAGTATTGGATCGATCAAAAACTTGACGATACTTCTTCATATTATTAGCCAGCCACTCAGTTGATGAGTAAACCTTCAATTCCTTGAATTTGTACTTTTTAAAATCTAAATCTGTATTCAACTCTGCCATATATTCATCTTTTGTAAGTGTAGAATAACGTGGGTAAATCATTATTCGTCTACTATATTAGACGTAATAATTCTGAAAGCGAAATAATTGGAAGTTAATTTAATGAAATGTTGGATTTAAGTATAATTTAAGATAAAGTTTTTTTGGCAGAGTGATTCCATCCCCTTGCCCCCTCCGAAGGCTTTTGATACTTGCGATAACATCTCTTGAGTATTAGTTTTCTACAATTGAAGATTGAGATTTATTTTGGCAGATGTGATTCCACCCCCTTGCCCCCTCCGAAGGGGGAAATTGTGATCGGTTTTACTCTTAACCCCCCTTTGGATGGGAAGTTGTGAGCGGCTTTACTTTTAATCCCCCTTTGGAAGGCGCGCAGGGGGTGGATCTTTCGTATTTAAATTCTTTGCACCCATTTCAGTTGGAAGCACTATCGCATTTTCTCTCATCCATTCAGCCTATTTCCATTTACAGCTTCCCATGCTTGCAATAACATCTCTTAAGTATTGGTTTTCTACAATTGAAGATTGAG
>JBLHWH010000025.1:0-44659 GCA_047628935.1 Halioglobus sp.
AGCATTCGCCAAAATTTTTCCAACCTAAAGGTCGGTATTCGGATCTTTTTTGTGATAAGGCGTTTTTATGCAAAAACATCTTTTTATGACTCCGACGCAAGCATCGGAGAATTTAAGTATTAAAAAACGACAATGCGCCTGGATAAATACATGTATAAAATTGTACTAAGCGGCTTTTATAATGTTCTCAATAATATACCTAGCTGCACTTTTTCTAGAACATCTTAAATTAGCAATAGCGTTAGCTCCATCCGTTGTCCATTTTTCACCTGACAGGCTTCACCTTTTATTGCAATAAACTTCCGTAAGCGGCTTCGATTGGTCTTGCGCATATCATTAGACTTCTATCCATATAAGTCTCAAACAACATTCTATCTTAATGTCACCCTATATCGAACAACAAAAAAAGGCCTCAAACCAAACGATTTGAAGCCCTATATATCTCTAAAAAGTTAATTTCTTAATTCTGCTTTAGTCTTTCTAGTATTCCATTGTTATCAATAACGATTTCGGCATCTGCAAAACCTTTGTTCACCGCTTTGATCATAGCTTGTTCTGCGTCTGCATATGAACTATATCCACCAAGAATGAAGATCGTCCAGGCTCCTTTTGTCCATTGCTCTATTTTCCCTAATTGCTTTGCCTTTTCTATATCAAACCAGATAGGGTCTTCGTAAGATGCAAGTCTAATCTTGTAACTATTTCTTCCTTTGTTATTCAGAGAAAATTCATTTGACTCGATCGTATTTGTTTGTGGAGCTGCAGCTTTTTTTGTTGAAGCTTTTACAGAAGAATCATATGATGTATAAGAATCTTTCTGACTATCATTTGCTACTATAAGTTCTATCTGCATAGATCCTAAATCATCCTTTGTGATGAATGCATCTCTGTATCCACTAGATTTTACACTCTTCAGTACCGTTTGAGCTTCTTGCCTATCCAAGAAATAACCTAACTTAATCTTAGTACTTGTAGATTTGAATACTTTATATAAGTTACCAAACTTAGATAATGACAAAAACTTATTGACATTCCCAGAACTCTTGCTCAATGCGGCCAATTGTATAAAGTAGACATTGGACGCTGGTAGTATCTCACCTAATGCTACCCTCTTAGCTCCTGCAAGATCAAGATTTAATGGTGCTCTACTTGCAGATATCGCTTTGTAGTTAGGTATTTTAAATGACTCCGGCTTCTCAGTTACTTCAGCTACAGTGACCCCTTCAGTTACAACAGTAATTGTTTGCTCTACTATTTGTTCTGGAATTGTTTGAGGCTCTATCGTTTGAGGTACGGATACTATTTCCACTTCCGTTTCAATTGCAATTTCTTCCAAAATAGGTTGAGTTACTACTTGCTTCTCCGCATTAAGCTTCATCGCTAATTCTTCCTCTTCTATCTCTGCTATATATTTATCCAATGAGCTACCAAGTTGATTGCTCGGAATGTTTACATTATTTGTTTGGATAATTTTAGTAGCGTTTATTGAAGTAACATTACCCAACTCTCTATTAGGCAGTTGATTAATAATAACATCAACTTTCACCTCTTTTATTTGTACTATTTCCCCGATAGGTTTAGCAAATCCCCATACAGTTAATTCTTCTTCCTCTTTTTCTAATTTTGTAGCTGATAAATCATTTAATTTTGGATCTGTATTTTCTACTCTTTCAGTTATCGCAGGATTTAATACTGTGATTTGCATTTCTTCTGTATTTGCTACCGCTTTTGCCGATGGATTATATATATCAAAGCTTACTTCACTTTGTATAGTTGACAATGCTACTGCGTTAGGCACAAAATCACTTCCCTCTACAAAGTCCGCAATTTCTAATGGTACAGCAAGATAAATATCATCCATTCCTTTACCGCCTAATCTATTAGAGCTAAAGAAGATCCCTTCACTTCCTTCTTTGATCATAGGATAATAATCATCTGCAGGTGAGTTGATCCCGTTAGCCATGTTTTCTGGGTGAGTCCATTGTCCTCCTTTTACTAGAGAATGAAAAATATCATAGCCTCCCATTCCATGATGGAAATCAGAAGCAAAATATAGATCCTCCCCATTGAAGAAAGGTGTGATTTCGTTTCCTGCAGTATTTACATCATTTCCTAAATTTTCCGGATAAGTCCAAGAGTTGCCCTTCCAGTAGCTTACATATATATCGTAACCTCCAAATCCTCCAACTCTATTGCTAGCAAAATACAATGCTGAACCATCAAAAGCTAAAGATGGGAATCCTGTAGAAGTACCAAATTCATTATATCTAAATGGACGTTCATTGTTCCATTCTCCGTTCTCTTTCAAATCAGCTATATAGATACTGTGATAGCTGTCATCTCCTGTTACATGCGCTCCACCATTTTGGATCTTATTTCTTGTAAACGCACATTTTCCTGCTTGAAGAGCGAAACTGATAGGTCCGATGTTTTTCTTTTCTGCTATACCAGATCTTAAGAATCTCACATTGTCGGCTCTTAGGTCTTCAGTTACGTCAGCAATATAAAGCATATTTCCAGTTAACTTCTGTCCCGAGCTCTTAGCATCATCAGACAGCTCTACATCATTTCTAAAAGAAGAAAAGATTAAACGATCATCAGCGAAAGCTACTCCAAAGTCAGAGTTTGCAGTATTGACTCCTACTAGCTCTACCTCGTACGCATCATTCTGTCTGTATAAGTGATGTGCAAATTCACAAGAAAGCTGATAGTGCTGAGCATCTTGTGGATTATATATTTTGTATAGTTCGAATTGATAATGCGCCTCTGTATACTTGGCCATTTTCATTAACGTAATTCCATAATTTCTAATATGAATCGGGTTTAGAAATTCCTCTGGCATAATGTTAGCGTACGCTTCTTGTGCTAGACCTAGTTGATTCGTCATTCTGTAAGCTTCCGCCAAATTTGACTTCGCTTGAAGGCTCTCTGGATGTTTGTCCAAAGTTTTTTTGTAAGAATCTATTGCTTCGTGGTAATGTTTGAGGTCAAATTGCTTATTCGCTTTGTACAAAATCTTCTGACCGGAAAGTGCAGTAGTTAAGCAAAAGCAGACCAACACGGTTGCAATATGTCCTCCAAATTTACCGTAAGTTTTATTGTCGATCATATTAGAAGCAATCGCTTTAAACAATCGAAGACAAACAGCATAATGTGCCATTACTGACAATTGTAGTTTCATATTCATGATTTCAAATTTGTAGACCCTAAAGTATTAGTGTAACAAATATACGTAAAACTACAACTACTAGTTAGTAATACATGATAAAAATACGTAATGTGTAGAAATGGTAGTATCCATCCCTCCTTATCTAGCTATCCATTCGGGCCATACTCCACACCAAAACCTACAATTTGTCTTATAGACAGACTATTTAAAGGCTTTCGCTTTATATAAACAACATTAAAATTTGATAATTGTATATATTCACACAATGAAGTAGTATTGATAATCTTGATATGATTTGAAAAACTTGTTTTCAATACAACACTTCACTACCATAAATCGCAATACACTATAAATGAAAAAATATAACTCCTACCTTATTATAATATTTGCTCTGCTAATTGTAAATAAAACAACAGCACAAAAGCTTAACCATGTGCTAGGTGAGGTCATCGTAGAGGTGAAAAGTGATATAGGTGCAAAGTCACTTGTCACCGACATAAATGCGATTAGTAAATACAGATCGAATATTCAAGCCACAAAATTAATGGCAGAGCCTATGAATCTATGGATACTGAAAGTAGATCCTAATCTAGATAATGAAATAGAATTCCTAGAAACTGTCAAAATGAATAGGCATACATTGTTGGCTCAGAAGAATCACCTATCACAATTAAGAGAGACTATACCTAATGATCCACTATTTGATAGTCAATGGCAATATATCAATCTTGGTTCTAATGGTGGTCAGATAGGTGCTGATATCGATATGGAACTCGCTTGGGATCATACTACTGGTGGTAAAACCATCGATGGTGATGATATTGTAGTGTGTGTCATAGATGATGGCATCATAACTAGTAGTCCTGATCTAGAAGATAATCTATGGGTTAATACTGCTGAAATAGCGGATAACGGAATCGATGACGATGAGAACGGGTATGTAGATGATGTAAGAGGATGGAATGCAGGTGACGATAACGATAACGTATATCAAGGAGGTGGACATGGTACTTCTGTCGCTGGTATCATAGGAGCAAAAGGAAACAATGAGGTCGGAGTAGCTGGTGTCAATTGGGACGTGAAATTAATGATTATCATAGGAGGTAGTCCAGAAGCTTTGGCATTGGCATCATATGCATATCCGTATCAAATGAGAAAATTATACAATGAGACAAATGGTGAAAAAGGTGCCTTCGTAGTATGTACCAATGCTAGTTGGGGAGTTGATATGGGAGATCCTAATGATGCTCCTATCTGGTGTGATTTCTATAACGTACTGGGTGAAGTGGGTATTCTAAACTTCGGAGCGACTATCAATGGTAATACAAATGTAGATGTACAAGGAGATCTTCCCACTGGTTGTTCTAGTGACTTTTTAGTATCTGTAACTAACATGAATAGGCAAGATGAAAAAGTAACAGGAGCAGGCTATGGAACTCGCTCTATCGATTTAGGTGCATTTGGTGCGCAGACATATACATTGAGCGGTAGTAACTATGGTTCTTTTGGTGGTACATCTGGAGCTACACCACATTGTGCTGGCACGGCAGCATTGTTATATGCAGCTGATTGCAGCGAATTTATGTCTGTTGTGAAAAATGATCCAGCTCAAGCAGCCTTAGCAGTTAAGGATTATATACTTCATGGAGTGGACCCTAACCAAAGCTTGCAAGGAATAACAACTACAGGTGGAAGACTGAATGCAAATAATGCTATGTTAAATCTCCTCAGCACATGCGGAGACTGTACAGATGCATATGGTGCTCGATTTTCAGAGATACAAGTAGAAAATGCTAAATTAGTATGGCTTGACAATGGTAAGATTGGAACAGTATCCGTTCGATACAAAGTTCTTGATGCGGCAGACTGGATAGAAATAAACGATATATCATCCGGTTATCAATTCACAAATCTGAGTGCGTGTACAGCTTATGAATATCAGATTAAGACCACATGTAATGGACAAACTGATAGTGAATATACTTATCCAAGATTATTCGAAACAGATGGGTGCTGCGTAGCTCCTGAGGGCGTAAGCGCTGTAATTGAAGGTGATAATATAGTT
Source organism: Halioglobus sp. (assembly GCA_047628935.1). Lineage (GTDB taxonomy): Bacteria > Bacteroidota > Bacteroidia > Chitinophagales > Saprospiraceae > CAJXUU01. The sequence continues at coordinate 5,235 of JBLHWH010000025.1, forward strand.
ATCGATTGGGGAAGTGTTACTGCAGCTACTAATTTTATAGTAGAATACAGAAATATAGAAGATCCAAATTGGACTATTGCTAATCTAGGAACAGATAATTCATTTTCGTTTTCAGGTATTGAAGATTGTCAGTATTATGAAATAAGAATAAAATCTGAATGTGCCGCTAATTCGAACGAATCTGAATTCACAGAAGTGATTGGTTTATCCACAGAGTGTGGTAATTGTACCAGAGAGTATTGTGCTTTTGGAGTCAAAAATATCGACGACGAATGGATAGAGAGTGTTGTTATTGATGGTGTATTTGAAAACTTCTCTGGAGTAAATAATTCTGGTTATGGAAACTTTGTAGGTCAATTTGATATCAATCTAGATCAAGGAAAAGAATACGAAATCGTTCTTTCGCCTGGGCATACTAGCACTCCGTATGACGAATTTTTCTCAACATATATCGACTATAATCAAGATGGAGAATTTTCTGATGAAGAAGCAATCTATACCTCTGAATCTGGCACACAAATAGCAGTTTCCGGACTATTTTCTATTCCTATCGAATCTACACTCGGAATAACTAGGATGAGAGTTATCATGAGATACGACGAGATAAATCCTAGTGGATGTGACAATGGGTCATTCGTATATGGAGAGATTGAAGACTATTGTGTAAACATAATGCCTAAAGTTAATACTATAGACATCAATGATACGCAATATACAGTCTACCCTACCCTTACTTCTGACTTATTGACCATTGATCTAGGAAATGAAATAACAAATGATGGGTCGATTGATATTGTCTCTATTCAAAATGGGCAAACTGTTAAACGTAAAAATATTACATCTAGTCAATCAATATACACTGTTGATATGTCAGAGTATACTTCTGGTGTTTATATGGTTGTGATTAATGTGAAAGGAGATCGTATTGTTCAAAAGGTGGTTAAATTTTGACCCAATCAAACAAAAGAATATCAAATCGATACATTCTTACTGATTAATGGTTCATCAATCAAAGAATCAAATATCCGAATTCTTGCTGATTCTATCTATTGGCATTTTGAGTTTACTATGCTATAAAAATAGTATGGACTTGAATGAGAGAACGTTATTCTTTTAGATTTACAAACACCAAATAGCTATTATCAAAATCAATCACCTAATCAATGTCAAATCCCCAACATAAGAAACTTGTTTTCCATCAACTAAAGTTACCAAAGCTTCTACAATATATACAGCTATTTCTGCATTCTGACCATTCACAGTACCATCCCACCCAAAAGATTCGTCACCTGGAATTGGGTTATTAGATACATAAAGAAGTCCACCCCAACTATCATAAACTTTGATGTATTCAATTGATTGAATCCCCGTGACGAGCGGCAAATAAAATCTGTCATTGATATTGTCGCCATTTGGTGAAAATATTTGAGGGAAAGGTAATTTATCTGGTCTATTTAGTGTGATTCTGAACTCCTTTTCTACTATACATCCATTTATATCAATGACTTCAATTGATATAGTCATATTTCCATCAGGTATGATATCAAATGATATACATCCATCACAAGGTACATTGCTAGACCAAGTTATCTGACTTATTGAATCCAATGGAAGATTTATATCTGCTAATACATTGAGCGTTTCGCCAAAAATCAAAATTGTATCCATTGGAAGTATTACAGACAACAATGTACTTGTATCAATAACAACAAGTGAATCTAAAACACACCCAAGGCTATCTATTATTGTCAATGCATGCTCGCCAATATTTAGGAAGGGTATATCCAATCTTTCTCCATAATCGTTGCCATCTAAAATAATGTTAAATGGACCATATCCTCCTATTACATTTTCGATTTCTATAATCCCATTTTCAAAACCAAGACAAGTAGGTGGCGTAATCAATAAATCTAAATCCATTAGATCTTGCTCTTGTATTGTCAAGTCAAGGGTATCAAAACTTATACAACCAATAGAGTTGTCAGTGACTCTAATGATATATGTTCCCTCTCCATCGACTCTAGGGTTAAGTGTGTTTTCTCCCGCTAAAATATCTCCATTATCTGTAGTCCATTGATAACTATATTGTGAGCCCGTAGAGGAACTGCTACCTGACAAGTTTATTTCTAAATTTTCACATTGGAATAAATCGTCATTATGAGCTATCGCATCTGGATATACTCTACCATCTATCACTTCTATGTTTGTGCTATCGACACATCCATTATCACCCGTTACAACCAAGGTGTAAAGACCTGGCTTTTCAGTCTTTGCAAGAGGGGTATTAGCAGTATATTGATTCGGGCCTTGCCACAGTACAGATCTATCATCGGACACATTCAAAGCTAAAATTTCGATCGGTCCAAAACAAAGAAGAATTTCTGCTTCCGCTGAAAACAGGGGTAATATTGGCTCATCAATTACTAAAAAAGTGTCTGTTGTCGAACAGCCATCTGAAGAAACCGCTAATCCGATATATTCCCCTGGTTCAAATATCTTAGCCGTATCTCCAATAGCAAAATAACTAGGTCCAAACCAATTAGTTGATGCACCTTGGCTAATGCTGGTCGCGGTAACTACTGCCGGTGCTCCATCACAAGGAAGATAATAATCATCTACAATTAATATTGGGAAAACACGTTCGTCTCTAACCTCTACTTCAGCACTTGATACACATCCATTAGCAGAAGTAACCGTAATTTGATAAAATCCACTTTCGAAAACCAAAGGTTCTACATCTGTACTTGCAAAGTTAGGTCCCGTCCACTCATAACTTATAAGAGGAATATTTGAGGCCACATTCAAAAACACTTTACCAGCAGTACATGTGATCGGGTCTGCGAAAACATCAATTACCGCTGCAGCGGTATCGTATAGCACTTCCATAGTATCTGAGGAAAGGCATCCATTAGGTCCAGTTATTTCGACGGTATATTCTCCAACTTGATCTGTTATAATTGTTTCTACATTTGGATCTGACACACCACTCCCCGTCCAAACTAAAGACCAAGATGACTCATAATCAGCTATCGACAACGTCACTTCTTCAAGATCACAAGTAATCTGATTACTTAGATCAATAAAACCAAGTGGGGGAAAACTATCTCTAAACACAAAAAACGAATCTATAGACCTACATCCATCACTGTTAGTTACAGTGAATGAATAAGTACCCGTCTGTCCAGTTGTAAAACTATATGTATTATCAGGCACGATAGTTGGTCCAGTCCATGCTACATCTAGCAATGGATCTGACGATGTAAAACCAACAGTCACTGCGTTATTAATGCAGCTAATAGAATCCAGATCAATCACATAATTTGGAAAATCATTACTTATTGAGACTTCATTTGTGACGGTTGTCGTACATCCGTTATCCGCCATTCCTACCGCACTGTAAATACCTGGTTTATCTACTTGAATAATTAAGTCGTTTTGGGAAACTATCCCTTGACCGCTGAATATATATGAGGTTGTCTTGGCGTCTACTGTTAGCTTGATATCTACAATAGAATCCGCACATGTTATTATCCCATCATTAACCATTGATAATATTGGAGAAATAGTATCTGCAACAACATTAATCTGAATGGTATCTCTACAAAGTCCAGGAGCTACTGCGTACACATTATAGATTCCTGGTTCTGATATTGTAGCAGTTTCACCATTCTCTGTAAAGTTCGGACCTTCCCAAATAATATTGATCGTGCTCGACTCATAAGTTACATCAATGGTTAATGTAGAAGAAAAACAATTGTAGACTGTATCTCGGCCCATAAGATTTGGTAATTCCCCTTCATCAAAAACCTCGATGCTGTCTATGCCTACGCAACCATTCGTAAATTGATAATTTAAATAATATAAACCTGGCTTATCTACTTCTGGTTCTTCATTATTATCTAATAGTCCAGGACCTGACCACTGATAAGAATCGAACTCTCGTTCGACATCGATATTTATTTGTACTGTTTCATTCTCGCAATTAAGAATATTAACAGTTATATTTTCGATGTTGGATACCTTATCTTCTTTAATATTAAATGAATAATTAGAACTACAACCGTTATTTGGATTGGTTACAATTACTTCATAAAGTCCTATATTCAATACTCTAATAATATTAGAATCAACTGGAAAAAAAACACCTCCTAATGACCAAATCATATCATAACTAGATGTATCAGAAGGTACAATGTATACCGTATCTGAGTCACAATTCAGATCACTAAATTCAAATGATAATTCTGGCAGGTCAACATCAACACCCATTGTGAAAGTAACAATATCAAAACAGCCATTCTCCAAGCTTACTTTTACCATATATTCCCCTGGAGCAAATATCCATGGTGTTGGTGTCGTATCTCTGAATCCATTCACGTTTGTCCATTCGTAGGTGGCATCTGTTATATTAATGGACGACATTATTTGTATACTATCTTGACCACATAGAAAATCGGCCTCAATAACGGATATTTCTGGATAAACTAAATCTTCAGTCACGATCAATGTTGTGTCTAATGTACATTTCTTATCATCTTCCAAATGAAGCATATATAATCCTGATTGATTAGAATTAAATGTGGAATCCACCACAGGAACTTCATTGGGCAGTATCCAAAGCGGATTTAGTCCACTAATACTTGACGAATACGATATAATGACTTCTGGTTGCCCACAATCAATCTCCCCTCCGAATAGCTCTACATCAATGGTGTCTACTTGGCTATTTATATCAATGCTAAATGTGTCCACACATCCATCTCCAGTACGAACTCGGAGATTATATTCTCCTGGTTGGTCTATCAATAAAAATGTATCCATTCCCAATACATCATTGTCCTTTATCCAAAAGAAATTAGAATTTAGTGTATCCGCATTTGTAGTTTTTAATACTGTTGTTGGGTTTTCACATGTCAGGGTATCTCCCGCTAATTCAAATTCTGGATATTCTCTGACATCCTCTACAACTATATCTCTACTCACAAGACAACCGAACTCAGTTACAAATTCGACATTATAAGAACCCTCAGCACCTACTAATATATCATTACCGATTTGTCGAAAGCTATTTAACCCGGCCCATGAGATATCGTCTATCTCATCACTCGTATTTAGATCTACAAATGCACTATCAGATAAACAAGTAATGTCTTCTATAAAAATTTCAACTTCAACAAAATCTTCGTTTTCTGTTATTATTATTTCATTTGTAAAAATGCAGCCTAGCGTAACTACTTCGAATACATATGTCCCCGCTTTATCTATTTCTACTAATTGACTTGATGGATTTGATATGAAATTTCCATCATTTGTCTTCCAAGCAAAAGTAGAGATACCTGTCAAATCAGTATCTGTAGCGTCCAATTCTATAATCGGATTTTCACAAGACAAAGCATTATTGTCTGAAGTAAGCAAAACTTCAAGAGTTACTACTTCCAAATCTAGCATACTTATACTGTCACATGGATTTAAGGCTGTGGTGACTTCATACAAACCCGATTCAGTGTAATTATCTATACCAATTGTAATAGTATCTCCTTGGCATATTCTCCTTGTCTCAGTTATAAGCTCTGGCACGTCAAATATTTCGATGTCTATACATCCATTTGAAAGTGTAGCACATATATCATTGTCAAGAATAAAGTCCTCAATGGCCGATAGGTCAATTCCTGCGACTATCCCTTCTACTTCTGCCACATCATCTAAAAAGTAATGAATTCCACAAAGTGTGTAGCTACCAGGAGTAGTTGAAGAAAAATCTGTACTGGTAGTTAAGTTTTGAAATCCACTTTCGTCAAAGAATAAGTATTGATATTCGTAGGCAGAGCTGTCATAGGTATTTGCCAAATTTGGCACTATTGTAAGATTTAATTCTACACTTTTTTCGCACAGAGATACATCCTCTTCATCTAAAGAATGAGTAATAGGTTCGCAAGAATTTACAGTTATCATAGAATCATTACAAAACTCCATGCCAAAACAAGAGAACATACCTTCTCCAAATTGAGATTCATCTGATATGTGTAATTTCCATACGCCATTTACCGGTCCAGTAAAGTTTTCTAATCCACTTAGATGAGGATAGTAAGATCCTGTATAGGTGGTGAACACCGTCCATCCTCCAATAGGAGTACTATTCCAAATCTCATCATAATTGAAATCAGGCATTGCTGTAAGGCTGTCTCTATTGACAAACTGAATGTCCCATGAATTGACCAAACCTGTATTGCTTCCTTCAATATCTGAACCAACGAGTTGGACAATATCACCGGATGGTGCTTCTAGTTCTAATGTAAGGTCTGAGATGAATTGATGCTCAAAATGAGTAGTAACTATCATAAGACAATTATCAACCCCAAGCTCGTTATTAACTGCACCTGACACTAGGAAGTCAATGATTACTGAAGATTCATCTTCAATAGGAACCTCAGTGGTAAAATCACATTGTCCGTTCATTTTTTCAGAAGTTGAAAAAATGACAAGAAAAAAGGCGAATATTTGGATTCTATACCTCACGACAGATACTAGTTAAAAAATTAAGGGTTGAATAAATAAACTTGTAAAATATTGGGCGACATTAATTACTGCTATAAAAATAGCATTTCATTCTGAATCAGCCATCAATTTTGATTTGTAATCAAAATAAAAATGTCAAATTTCAAAATTGCAGACGAATGATTTACTAATATATTTTATAAAAAAGAGCGAAATCAACCGTAGTCAATTTCGCTCATTCTGTTTCATAATAGTGCTTTCGTATTTAATCTCCGTCAGTAACTGTTACGTCACCAGAGAATGTTTCTGTCGTACTATTTAGATCATTGAATAATACCTCAACTGTAAATACGAACACACCAGGTACTACTGCAGAATCATTGAACTTTCCATCCCATCCTTCAGAAGGAACTCTAGGGTCAAAATTCTGCTTCTCCCAAATCAATTCTCCCCATCTGTCAAATATTTTCATATCAAGAATTTGCTCTACGTCATCACTCGCAATAAAGAAGAAATCGTTGATATTATCTCCGTTAGGTGAGATGATATTAGGGAATGTTACATCAACAATCTGATTCAGTTGTATTTGTACTTGATCATTCGCAGGACAACCATTAGCATCAAATGCTTCTACGTATATCACTGTGGTATTAAGCGTAGGAGCAATAGTAACTGTTAAACACTCAGCAACACTTCCACTACAGAATATGATCATCGGATCATTAAAATCTGACCATACAACACTATCAATATTCTCAGCTACAGGATCAATTGTGAGTATAAACTCGTCTCCTGGTTCACCTTTTAGTATACCATCAACTAATCCATCCGCGGAAATTACAACAGATACCGGGTCTGGTTCTAATATTGTGAATGCCGTTTCATTTGTACATCCTATACCATCTATAATAGCTATCGTATAATCACCCGCTGCCAATCCAATAAAACTACCAGGATCAGAAACTGCAGTTCCTCCATTTAAGCTATATGTATAGTTTCCATCACCTCCATTTTGACCTGATATTGTTATAAATCCATCATTATCTCCATTACAAGTTATATTAGTCTCATCAACTATGAACTCTGGAAAAGCATCAGATTTAGTAACGGTCACAGAACTAGAATCAACACAACCTGTAACTGAATTAGTTACCAATAATTGATACGTTCCTTCTACATTGACACCCAACAGACTAGCATCTGTTCCTACTTCTACACCATCTAATGTCCAACTATATACGAAGTCAGAACCCGTTGATGTATTATCACCTTCAAGATCTTCAGAAATATTCACACAATCAAGCTCATCTGCACTTCCAGCATCAGCTACTGGGTTAGGATCTATGATCACAGTTACTGTAGAGAACACATCCGGACAAGGTGAATTTTCTGTTAAATCATACTGAAATGTGTACGTTCCAGCTGCTTGTCCATCCGTATCAAATGAATTTCCAGAGAACCCTGTACTCATTGTTGCAGAAGTTTCAGTCCATACACCACCCAAGTCAGCATCTGTCAGTCTATCATCGAGTATGATTACTTGAGCATCACCTTCACAAAGCGTCAAATCCTCAGGAATACCAGAATTAGCTGGTTCTCCAATAAGAATCATTACTTGTGTAGATTCAGGGCAATCAGGTATCAGAGTCACAAGTGTATAAGTCAAAGTATATACTCCAACAAGTACCCCATCCGTTATTAGGCTATTTCCGTTTTCTATCGTAAGATCAGTACTGCTCCAAGTACCAGGCATATCAACATCATCATATTGTGTAAGATCTACAGGACCATCTGTACTACATACATCAGCGGGGTCAGCTGGGTTGATCGGCGCACAGTTACAATCATCGATTACTTCTACCGTAATTGTCAACGATGGATCAGTACATGGTTCTTCATTATCAATTGTGTATGTGAAGTCATAACTTCCTGCAGGTACGCCAACAAAACTTACATTTTGTTGATCACTAATTGTTGCTATTATTACGCCCGCACCATCATCATCAGCCCAAACTCCACTTCCTGCATTTCCTACGAAAGTAGTAAAATTAAGAACCATTATTCCATTGCCATCAGGATCACTACATACAGTGTCAGGGATCATTACGATCTCTGTACTGACGTAATTTATAATTTCTACAGAAGTACTTACAGCACCTATACAAGTACCCGACACCATTGCGTCAAGTGTATAAGTAATAGTATAAGTACCTTGATTTAATCCCACAGCATCAAAAATACATCCCGTAGCATCTATTCTATCTGGGTATGCGGTACCTCCAGCACTTGTCACCACAAATGTACCAGGATCAGATCCTGCTACTAGTGCACAAAGATCAATCATACCTGAATCATTACATACAGGATCTTGATCGGTTATCATGATTGGAGGACAATTACAATCTACTACCGTAATTACTATTGTAACTGAAGTATTCTGACAAGGAATCTGTGCTCCTACAGTGGTAAATACATAAGTAAATGTTTCTCCAATGTCTTGATTCATAAAATCAACTACTGCCATACTGTTTCCATCATCTGGAAGTGGTAACACATCGCCGCCAATCTGTGACCATGAACCTAATGTATATCCTGGAACCAACCAACTATATAAATTTACAGTAGTCGGGCCATTACCAGTATCCATAGTACATGGTTGAGGACCTGGTTGCATTACTGCAACAGCTCTTCTTCGTACAATTATGGTATTAGAATATTCTACTTCACATCCAGCTCCTGGACTAGAATCAAGAGTAAACGTAATATCATAAGCACCAGAAGGAAGACCATTAGGGTCAAACATACTTACACCCGTTAAATTTCCATTTGTTGTCCAAGTACCCGTTAAGTTATCATCATTTGTAAGCAGAGTGAATAGATCAATCGCCACACCATTGTTACATAAAGTATCCGTGCCTACTATAACAATAGGACAAGTACAATCAAAAATATCAACCGTTACTTCAGTGACTGTAAGAGGACAAGGTCCGCCTGTAGCACCAGATGTATACTCGAAAGTATATATTTCAGCAAAGTCTACTATACCTGCACTTGATATCATAGATCCTCCTGTTATTGGTAATAAAGTCTCAGTACCCGTTTGTACCCAAGTACCTCCATTGGAAGCATCTACACTTATCAGATCAAATAGATCTAATGTTGTAGGGAATTGTTGTCCTACTATATTACATAACTGCCCTTGTGAAAGAACATTGATCACATCTTGTGCGATTACATTAATAATTTGCTCACTGAACATCTCACAAGATCCTCCACCAGGATTATCAAGTGTAAACCTTACAAGATATGGCCCAGGTAATATGCCTGTTGCTGTAAATACTGTTCCAGATATGATACCAGAAATGTCTTGATCCAATGGCCCTGATTGTACTGACCATGTACCCGGATCGGTAGTCAATTCAGCAATTTCTAAATTGTAAGTACCAAAGTTACATATGTCAGGAATACTCTGCGTGGCTGGACTAGGACAAGGACATGCTTTCACACACACCATCATAGTCGCCATAATATCCATACATGGCATCGTTGCCGAATTCGTCGTAAATGTAAATGGGTAGCAGCCTGTCTGTATACTATCAAAGCATACATTGTCTTGTGGGAAACTCGCAAAATCAAATCCTGGAATAATGCCAGCTTGATTCCATGTTCCACCTGATGAGCCCGAAGCTAATCCTGTTAGATTGATACATAGTGAATCTATTCCACTATCTAATCTGCATACCTCAACTGTATCTGGTATATTGATTATAGGCGTAAAAAATTCTTCTACTGTAAATGAACCCGCAGCATCACAACCAGTAGTTGCATCTTGACCTGTTACTGTAAATGTTCCAGAAGTTGTTATGATATAAAAAGTAGTATCACTTACTGGCATTGGAGTAGCATCTTCCCAGATCACATCAATTATGTTAGTTGGAACAAATAGTGTATCTCCCATTCCATCACAAATATTTGAATTGGCTAGAATTATTTCGATTACATCTACTTGAGCGAAGGTTATCGTACTATCATTTACACATCCGTTAACATCAGTCACAGTTACAGTAGCATCTCCAGCAACGCCAGTTGTATAAGAGGCTCCCGCTTGATCACCGGCTACACCAGTCCAAGCATATGTGCCTCCAATTCCGCCCCCACTTGCAGTAATCGTTGCCGAACCAAATTCACAGAACTCTAATGCTCCTGCAAGTGAAATAGTTGGTTCAGGATTTACTGTTACTGTCCACAAAGCTTGAGACACACAATCCGCAGCATCTGTCGCTTCTACTATATAAGTTGCAGTACTATCAGGAGTGAAAGTAATAGATCCTGTAGTTCCAATATCTGGTGCCCATACAAAACTTACGAAGTCTCCTTCATTTGCTATTGTTATTGTTGCATCGCTGCCTATACATATAAACTCATCACCTCCTATATCGATAGGAGTTCCTTCAGTGAGAGGTATTTCTATGTCTATTGTAGCTTGACATCCAGATTCTGTCTGCGCTACTATAGTGTAACATGTATAGTCTAATAAATTTAATGTTGGTGTAAGTACCGTTCCCGAATTACTGAAAAACTCATCAATGAAATCACCTAGTCCATCATCAGGACATCCACCATATAGTATGAAAGTAGTCACTGGATTACCTGCGGCATCCAAGCCTGTAATATTCATTGTTGCTTCTGTCTCCCCACAATTATATGGATTCACTTCAGCTACTATCGTCAATTCTCCTGTGATGATTACTTCCATATCTGTAGTACCCATACAACCAAAGAAATCTGTTACATTGGCAGTAAGTGTATATGTTCCTAAAGGTGAACCTAAAAATTCTGATGAGAGTAATTCATTGATTGCAAAACAGTCTCCGGAACCGATTGGTTGACCCGCTAAACCCATCTCAGGCACCCATGTAATACCAAACGGAGAAGATCCACTAATGAAATCTAGGCATACTACATAATCAGGATTGAAAGGGTCAAAATTATCATCTTTACAGACTGAGATACTTGGTGGAAGTAATAGCTCAACTGGAGGTTTTACATCTACTTCTACATCCCCTACATCTTCACATCCTAAACCATCAGTAACTGTCACAAAGTATGTTGTCGGAACAACTGGACATACATTGATCGAAGCTGTTGTTTCACCAGTACTCCACTCATACATGAAAGGTGCTCCGAATCCACCACCTATATCTGGAGTTATATCAGTACAATCACCTTCACAGATAAATACTGGAGGGAAAGTAACCATCAACTCTGGATAAAGTGTTACCTCTATCTGATTGACAACACCTGGACAAGGAAGTGAAGGGTCAACTGCATATACATTATAAATTACTATTTGAATATCATTTGTAAGATTAAGAAGATCATCATCTATATTTCCAAATCCACCTTCAAATGTATGACTCATTTCCCCTGTCACATTAGGATTATCTTCTACATCAACTTGTATTTGAGTTGTTGATCCATCTGCTGTAGCTACATCGATATCTACCGTTCCATCATGACATATTTCTTGGTCAGGACCCTCTATCGCTGGTGGAGCTTCACACTCGATCTCCCAAGCTGGTGAGAACATGGCTCTATCTAGGATACATTCTCCTACTGGATCTTCCCAACATCCTCCAACTCCGTCCGAGAAAGTTTGGAATGATATACTTAAATCTTTTTCTTCAAAACAATCGGCTGGATCCGTAAATGTTTTTACTGTTAAAGTAAATTCCCAAACAATGGATGCTTGTGTACTACCTATTCCCCATCCTTCACCAGGTGAGCAATCATTATCACAACCTGCATTCCCACCATTTGACACCCAAAAATATCCGCTAGGTAATGGATCGCCTTCCATCATCCCTGATTGAGGACAATCAGAACAAGGGTCACATAATTGATTACAAAGTGTAAGATCACCATTTGCATTTACAAATGTACAAAGGATCGGGTTTGGCTCTTGAATTATGGGGGCACAATCGCCTGCTTCTTCAAACCATTCAGCAGTTTGTCCATTACCAACAGGAGCATTATCAGCATAATCAAATGCTGTTAAATCCCATCCGTCTCCGAAAATCGGAACCATACCAATTAACCAATCTGCACCAGATTCAGATGCATCATAATCAAATGCTATATTTATCGTCACTTCTTCTCCTTGACAGAATGGGCCTGTAAGAGGTTGGTCTTCTACCTCTCTATCTGTAACTTCCATTACTAATGATGGATCAGTACAATCACCAATTTCTTCTCCAAGACAGATAATCGCAGTAATTGATGTAGCAATACATAATTCAAAAGAGCCGTCATCTAATCCAGTTGAAGGTAATGAATTTGGATCAAGTGTAATAGCTATCCAATAATTAGGAACATCTGTAAATACACCAATCTGATGTATTAATGGTGTTGCATCACCATTACTACAAGGAGGAGCCCCACCAAAGTTGACAATTTCTAAGTCGTCACAAGATGTACCTGACCAAATAGACCAAATTGGATCCCAGTTTCCAAACGCTTCTACTGTTGTAAACATTTGAGCGGCATCCATATCTGTTTCTACTTGAAACCATACTGTAGGTGCTTGTGTAAATTCACCACATCCACCCATTGCATCATCTTCAGGGCATGCATAATCAAGACAACCTGTTACACATGCAGAATAAACAATATCGAAATTAGGGGGTGTCACTGGCATTAATGGATCTGAATCCGCCGTATCAATACAGTCATCAGACATTTCTCCACAAGATGCAGGAATAATAGTAATAATGAAATCGCCACATTCTGTATCTGCATCATCGGTAGTAACTTTTACAAATAACACATCACCAGGTGCAAAACAGTTACCTATTTTGATATCCGCGGTATTTGAATTACAAGATGAACCTAACAATGTCAAGTTACCCGTACAACCACCATCTGCCGGGCCGAAGTAATACTCTAACGACATAGGACCATTTGCTCCTCCATCTTCTAAAATTATATTATAACCATCATCATTTTCATCTGGGATGTAAGTATACCATACTGAAGCATCTTCTGTTTGAGCACTACAATCTACATTTTCATAATCCGCTACTCCTCCAGGCCCTAGTGGATCTTCATCTTTTGGCCCTCTAGCACAACAAGTTGTACCAGCATGTGATCCACCACCGGATAGATCAATAGGTGGATTGTTTTGAGTAATACATGGATCATCATTTATAGGAGGAGCATTAAGTTTGATACTAATATCAAATACGATATCCTCCATTGAGCTTGTACTTACTAATATATGGTATGTAGTACCTGGTACTACCGTGATTCCCTCTGTCAATGGCATTTGAGAACAATCAACTGGTCCATCTGCATTGGTTGCTGCATTTATGATACCATTGTTTGCACTAGGATCGCCTGCATCCATACATTCGAACTCGAATACACCTATCATAGGATTAGCCAATCCATCGATCATAATATCCATATCTGTGATCATGGGATCTCCAGAAGGAATTGTTATTGTAAACCAAACAGCTTGGTTCATCGAAAACTCACAAGGCCCTACATCAAATAATTCTGCACATGCCTCTTTCAAAGTACTACCGAATGTTGTGAATTCACAATATTCATTGACTACTAAATCAGTAGCTTCTGTACATAAATCATTTACTGGATCGCCATCACTAGAGAAAGTATATTCTATCGTAAAGTCACCTGACTCCATCTCATCATCAGATCCAATTTGTATCCAATAAGTTCCGAATTCTACTGCACAATCTATCTCATGCACATTTGTAGCAAAACCCATACAGTCTTCATACAATATGTCATTTACATCTAATGCATTACAATCAACTAAAGGACCTACAGCTATAGATACTTCTCCTTCAACTCCATCAGGAGCAAGTTGGTTATTTAATGTTACAATAATAGAAGATGCTCCAGCTGGCACTTCTATTTGATACCAAAGCGTCGCTGCACTTAATGTATTATCACATCCAGTGGTCAATACAAAATCATCCGTACAGTTATTACTACTTGCAGGATTATCTATTGTGACTCCTGGTTCCAATGTAAATGCATCACATATATCATCATTCACACAACCAGATGTAACGGTAATACATAAATCGAATGTACCTCCATTCTGCATATCGTTAGAGTTGTAAACGACTACGGTATAAGTTGTATTTGGCATAATCTGACCAGGCATTCCTAGTGGTCCGGAATTGAACTCTCCACCACCACCTGTCCCAGCACATGCACCAATCACAGCAGGAGAATTACAATCTCCTGACAGCAATATTGCACCTGGGTTATCTAACTCGCCTGCTTGTCCGCTTATAATTTCTAAATTCACAAACGCAGCATCTACAGGCATTCCATTTACATCGAGCAGGTCATCTGTAGTGAATGTATAAAATACAGAATTCAACACATCAATTCCAGGACAAACTGTACTAAAATCAAATTCTGTACATGCTAGATCATTACAACCTGGTAGAAAGATACAATCAATCGGATCATCCATAATAACTACTCCAAAATCAACTGCATCAGGACACTCGTCATTCGTATACACACAATCTGGTTCTGCAGTATTGATTGTGATGTCAAAAGTACCTTCATTTTCAGAAGATGAACTTACTAAAATCGTAATTACATCACCTTCATCAAGACAAGATAATGTGATCAAGTCTGTTCCTTCACCACCACAGTAATCTGCTGATGATCCATCGGCTTGAGTAATAATAGCACCTCCCGGAACACAACCATCAAGAACAGTTAAGCTCAAGTCAGGTGTTCCACCAACCACAGTATTCATCCAATTTGTAATATCAATTGTTATTTCTTTTACATCTGGCTCAACAGTATAAGTGTACCATACTGTATTTGTGTTATCATCATCACAAGCTGTTCCTGTAATGGCTCCAGTAGCACATTGAGTGGTTTCCATTATAAGTGTCTGAGAAAACTCACCAGGATTTCCAGATGGCATAAGATTGTCAAAGTCTTCAGCATTAACACATTCATCATTATCAGGTGGTGTGATCCACTTGATGCCGAAATTAATGGTACCACCTGCCATGGCATCCGTACCAATAGCAATTAGGTAGGTGGTTGATGGTGTAATATCAATTTGTGCTTGACCAAGGTCATTCAATTCATCAAATGTACCTCCATAACAAGTTGTCCCTGCAACGTAATTTAAATTATCACAATCAACCCCAGCTTCAAATACCGCTATGAAAGGATTTGCTCCACCGAAATTAATCTGTAGATCTAAGAACTCTGCATTTGCAGGTGCTGTCACCTCATACCATGTCACTGGAAAATCATCTAATCCACAGCCAGGTCCGTCTAGGTTCATATCTTCTGGACATGCTCCTACCGTTTCAGCAGCGATTACCATCCATTCACATTCTAGTGCTGGTGTAAAAGCTACTGCATCTGGCGCATCACAGTTATCATTAGGTTGTACTATTGCAAGTGGCTCGATAGTGATTTCGAAATCTCCTTCATTTGCACTACTAGTAGATATTCTGATCAAGTAAGTTCCTTCTCCAACACATTCATATTGTAGATCTTGAGCGGCAGACGCTGTACAATTATCCATTCCAACTTGTGATGTAGCAGAAATATCACATAATAAAGATGTAGTTTCGAATACTGATGTAGTTATTGGAGCTGTAAATGGTGCTACACCTGATGCGCTTATAGTAATATTAAAACCTTTATCTCCAGCAGGCACTGTATATTCATACCATACAGTATTTGTCTCGTCAGCATCTGGACATGCTCCATTAAAGAATGGAGATTCTTGTGTTGCACAAGCTGTAGTACCAACTTCGGGTGTACTTGCTGCTAAAGTAATTGCATCAGCACATTCATCATTTACTGGCGGAGTTATCCACTTTATTCCGAAGTCAATCATTGATCCATTTGGATCAGTTACACCAACTGCAATAAGATATGTATCGCCTCCTGTAACTGGAATTAAAGTATTTCCATTAGTTACTAAATCAGTAAACGTGCCATCATAACAAATAGACCCTGGTAATATAGTTTGCATATCGCAATCTGCAGGGTTACCTGGAAAGACAGCTATCATAGGATTAGCACCATTACCACTTGTAAGTCTTATATCTAAAAATGTTGCATTCGCTGGTGCAGTAATTTCATACCATACAACAGCCCCAACACTTAATCCACATCCTGGATCTAAGAAAGGATCTTCAGGACAAGCTCCTATACTGTTAGCTTGGGTTTCCATCCATTCACACTCTAAACCAGGATTAAGTGCTTGATTAGGATCATCGCAAATATCATTTGGCACACCATCGAGTATATCCACTACTACATCAAAATCTCCTTCATTGTCACCAGAAGTAGATAATCTTATTACATAAGTTCCAGCACCGACACATTCGAATATATCTTCTACTATTTCTCCAGAATTGACACAAACTTCATCTATTAATGAAGTCGCACTGATATCACATGCTGTAGATTCTGTTTCAAAAACTACTATATTCATAGGGTCAACAAAACCGTCCAATCCCGCTGTTGTTGCTGTAATCGTAAACCCTTTAGACCCTGCAGGTACTGTCACTTCGTACCAAACTGTATTTTCTTGATTGACAACAGCACAAGCACCACTTACAAAAAGAGGCATTTCTTCTGTTGCACATGCCGTAGAACCACTTGTAGAAACTTCATCCGATAAGGTTACTGCCATGTTACATTCATCATTGGCTGGTGGTACATTCCACTTGATCGAGAAGTCTATTGTTACACTTCCTAGCGGGTCATTTGTACCTATTGCAAATAATATTACGTCTCCTGGCATAACATCAATTAACATTTCACCCGCCGCATCTAGATCAGCAAACGTGCCTGTCTGGCAGTCTACAAGTTGACCACTGATCACATTATCACAATCCGCAGGGTTACCAGTAAAAGCACCAATAAATGGAATACCTGCTGCAGCAGCTATTACTCTAATGTCTAATCCAGTAGCCCCCGCTGGAGCTGTAGCTTCAAACCAAACTACAGGAAAATCATCAAATCCACATCCCGGCATGTAATCGAAAGATTCTGGACAAGCACCTAATGAATTTGCTTGCGCATCCATCCACTCACATGCTAACCCAGGTAAAAATGTTGGCACGTCTGGAGAAGAACAGATATCATTTGGAATTAGGGTCATTGTTTCATTCACAACGATATCAAATTCACCCGCTCCTGCTAGAGTCGATCCAATCTGTATTAGTATAGGTACATTGAAAGTAGGACAAGTGATTGTGATTGGCATTATGCCACCGACTGGGCCACATTCTTGGCCTAGGATAGTTGTCTGCTCCATAGAACAGGTCGCTGGATCATAATCAACTACTGTAAATATCATATCACCTGTGATTCCCGTTGCAGGGTCATTGGTGAACGTTATTGTAGCTTCTGATATTCCTTCTGATGGCGTATAAGTATAGTAAACTGTCGCTTCTGAAGTTGTCATATCTGCACATCCTCCATCGTCATATGTGAAAGTTTCGTCACTAGCTCCTACTGTTGTTGTACATTCTGTAGGCATCACTTCTGCAACCAATGGAAATGGTGTACAAGGGTCATCATTACAAGTAGTCGATATAGTAACACACAATTGGAATTCACCACCCGCTGCGTCTTCTAATGCTACGGCAATTATATAAGTTGTACTAGGCATGATATCCAATCCAGAAAGAGTTCCTGACTGAATACATTCTGATGCTGGATCAACAGCACCCGCTGCACAACTTGTATATATCGAGAATATTGGATCTGCAATTGTTCCGTTAATTCCAGATAGATTTACTGACATTGTAGCATCAATAGCTAATGCATCTGTAGTAACAGAGTAGAAAACGGTAGGCCACATAGAATAATCACAGGCTCCAGACATAAATGACTCTGGACAAGCTCCAATATTACAATCATCAATACATACTTGACCTCCATCAGTTACCAAACCAGCAAAAGCTACAACATCTGCATCTGCACAAAGATCGTTATCAATACAAGCTGGATCAGGTACCAATGGATCAAATGTAATATCAAATGTTCCAGAATTTGTATCTGAAGTACCAACGTATACATATACCGTAGTACCTGGTGTCAAACATTGGAAAGAAATTGGATTACTTGCAGCATCACACGATACACCAATACTAGGATCTAATAATGTAGGAGTACCTCCTCCACAAGCAGTTGTTCCGAATGCACCAACCGCTATACTACTAGCTACACCCGATATTGTAATTTCAAATCCTGTCGCATCAGAAGGAACAGTATATTCATACCAAACTGTATTTTCATTATCTGCTCCACATGTAGGTTCTAAATAATCTTGGGTAGCACAAACTGTTGTTCCTGATACTGTGATATTCATATCCCCTGCTGTACCCACTACAGCTTGCGCCATACAAGGGTCATCATTAGCTGGTAGTTCATTGATTTTGATATCAAATGAATGAGCTCCTTCTGTAGCATCTCCAACTGCAATTAAATAAGTGGTATTTGACGCAACAGTGTATGGTCCAAATGGTCCTGCACCTGTGTCACAACCAGCAACAACAACAAGTGCTGCACAATTATCATTAAATATTGTAGCATATGCTCCTCCTGTTATTGATTGTATCTCAACAGTTAATGGATTAGTCGTATTGGGTGTCGTAAATGAATACCACACGGTAGCATCCGCATTATATGTACAGCCACCTACTGTGAAGTCCTCTGGACACGCTTCTGCAGTACTTCCAGATATTGGGTAAAATTGACAAGTAGTCAAAATGGAAGCATCTATTGCAAGTGCATCAATACAGTTATCATTATCATCTGTTGGTTGAGTCGTATCTTCTGTTACTGTGATTGAAAAATCACCTTCTGCTCCGTCAGCACTCGCTATATATATTATTATTTGATCTCCTGGTGCTATACAATCTACATTATATGCTCCACCTAAAGCAGCTGTACAATCTAAAGGTTGATAAGGTGCTCCAGCACAGTCAGATAAAATTGCAATTTCAAGACCTGTCATTGCAGTACCTGAAGTAAGAATATTACCAGAAACGGTGATATCTAGATCAACATTTCCAGTAGTTCCATTTGTATAGGTATAAAACACACCATGAGAAGTACCATTTAGTAATCCACAAAAATCAAACTCTCCATCTGCGCATGCTGTAGTTCCGTTTACAGCAGTTCCGGCAGTAAGTGCTGGGTTATTCACTGCATCACAATCATCATTGGCAACGACTATGCCTGGAGTCCAACTAAAATCAATTGCACCCTCTGCTTGTGCCGCTAAGCTAACAGCAACAAAGTAACTGCTACCAGGTGCTAATCCTGAAAATTCGTCATCAGCTGTAATACAAGTATTTCCGCCGACAGATGTTATCACTGTTGGGTTAGGGCACACATTGTTGAACAATGATAGCTGAACATTTGCTCCAAGAGCAGAAAAATCTAATTCCGTAGCACCTGTAGGCATTACCAATGAGTACCACGCAACAGCATCTGTTGTCAAATCACATCCTACAACTCCTAGTGCTATAGCTTCTGGACATGCATCCACATTTGTGACTGATTCTATAGTTGTCTCACATGTAGTGCCTACTTGTAATGCCGTAGCTCCTGAACAAAGATCGTTTGCGGCTATTGTTGTAGCATCCTCAGTCAAGGTGATACCGAAGTCTCCTTCTGATCCATCTGGACTACCTATAATAAATACAAGTTGTTGTAAAGGCTGGACACATTCTATTGTAAATGGAATACCTAGCGTATTACATTCATTGGCAGCATACATTGTAGTCAGACAATCTTCATATATTCCAACAGAAACTTCTGTTGCCGCTGTTCCTGTAGTAAGTATGTTTCCATTTATTGTTATCGTAATATTTGTATTTGCACTAGTCATGTTAGTGTAGGTATAGTACACATCATGTCCATCAGCGCCTGTCCCACAGAAATCAAGATCACTATCCGCACATCCTGTTGTGCCGTTTAATAAGGCAAGGTCAGTCAATACAGGATTGGTTAATACATCGCAATCCTCATTAGTAATAGGTATAATAGGTGTCCATGTAAATGTCATATCTCCTTCTATCGCTCCAGCAAGACTGGCCGCTAAAAGATATGTGCCACCAGGAGTCAATCCTGTAAAAGTCATATCCGCTGTAAAACAATCTCCTCCAAGAAGGGTAAGAGGTATACAAGTATTTTCAAACAATGCCAATTGAACATCTGTTCCTAAAGCTGTAAACTCAATTTCATCAGCACCCGCTGGTAAGGTAATTGTATGCCATACTGTCTTATCAGAAGAAAATAAACAAGATGTACCAAGATCATCCATCTCTGGACATCCTCCATCATTTGGAACTGTCTCCAATGTAGGTACACATGCCATGCCTACTGACAATCCTGTAGCATCTGCACAAGCATCATTAACGGCTAGCATAGTTGCATCTTCAGTAATGGTAATCGTAAAATCACCTTCACTCAAATTAGGAGAACCGACTGCTATAGTTAATACTGTTCCTGGCTCTACACATTTATATGTAACTGCGCCGCCATTAAGAACATCACACTCATCTCCTGAGAAAACTGGATTTGTATATGCCGTTCCAATACAATCTTCAAACAATCCGAATATCATATTGGTAGCTGCATTGCCGCCACTTCCTACTATAGTAATTATTACATCTCTATTTGTAAGAATAGCTGGGTCGACTGTATATTCATAGTATACAACATGATCCTCAGACACAGTTGTACAAAAGTCATTTGCATCTGGTGTAGCGCATGTAGTCGTTCCACTTACACCTACATTAGCAGGATTGGCTGAAGCAAGAGAAATATCTAATGCGCCTGTTGTACAATCATCATTAGTTGGTGGGTTTTGTGGAGTCACTGTAAGTAAAAATGTTCCATCAGTTCCTCCTGCATTAGTAGCTACAGCAATATAATAAGTTGTATTAGGTAAAACTACCTGTCCTACTAATGAGCCGGTTATTTGACATCCCGCTAAAGTTGCAGCTCCTACTGGACATCCTGCAGTACCATCTATAACAACAAACGAAAAACCAGGTGAAACATCAACATCCAAAAACTGGGCATCAGCATCTGTTATAAAACCAAACCATACTGTACTTTCATTGTTAAACACGTTACAACCATCAAAATTAATTAACTCTGGACACGCATCTATTGTTGTATTATTTGCACCACTCGTTAAGGAAGTCGTAACACAACTAGGAACAACGGCAGGTGTCACGTCATCACATACTTCATTAGTAACTAAATTATCATCAGTTATATTTATATCAAAATCTCCTTGTTCGACAGGAGACATATTATCACCAACTTCAAAATTGATCACCGTACCTACGGGAATACATATCCATGAAGTAGTCATTTGAAAAGTAGAACAACCATCAATAGATGTCTGGGTTATTTCAGGTGCTGAAATCCCATTTCCAGCCATATTCATTGAAGTAGCTAAATCAACATCTCCTCCATTCATTACTGTATATGAGTACCAAACCAAGCCATCAGAGCACGAATTATTTCCAACACTTGTTCCTACTAGTAACGAAACCGCTCCAGCACAATTTTCGTTACTTGCGCCTCCAGCTGGATTATTAGCAATAGAAATAATGATATCACCTGCAAAAGCTGGGTCTATCGCTAAAGCTATTGTATAAGTAGTACCAGGATTAAACACCGTACAAGTTGCTGTCTCAGGAGCAAGATTTGCAGGTACCACACCGGCAAAAATCTCAGAACCAGTCACTAACATAAGACAATCCGTGCCTAATGACATACTCACATCAGCGCCAATAGATGGACTTGCCGGAGCACCTTCAATATTAATGAAGTAAGCTCCCATAGTCGATACTGTAAATGACCAATAAGCCGTGGCAAAACCAGGAGCTAGATTAGAGGGCGCGTATAAGTCTGCATTTACTGTCCATAGAGGATCTATGGTCAACGTTGTCATCGCAGTGGGTGGTATTACTAGATTTGAAGTATTACCTGGCATCTGCGAATCTGCACAACTCTCAAAGGCTTGTCCGTAAGACACAACAGATATTGCAACAAATAATAAACTAAGAATGAGTGATCTCATGCTATGAAATTTGATTTTAGTAAAAAAGTAAATAGTAGAATACACTACAATATATTTCAATTGTAAATGGGTGAGCCGCCTGTCTGAAACAAAGAATGGGGGAACTATCCCTTGTTGTTAATAAATTCGTAAGAACAAATGTAGAAAATACTTTGCATAAATTGCAATCAACTGTAATCTAATAGTCATTTTCAGTAGCCCAGATAGTAAATTTTAAAATTATTGATTGAATACAATATATATACGCAATATTATTCTATTCATCACACCTTAAAGTGTCGTTAAGCAAATAAAATTAATTCAGAAATAACATATTTTATTTTTTATAATCTATCTTTCACCAAATAATAAAAACAGCTAACCTAGTTTCGTTAAATTAAGGCTATATATATAACTTTGTGAGCCCCCTTGAAATTCTATGATTTTATTCAAACAGTACGCTATACTCTAATATGAAAAATTTATTCTTTATTTTTTTGATTTTTGTTTCTTCGATCGGCCTATCCCAAGATTATAAATATAAGATGAACGATCGATCATATAATGTTTATGAAGTGGTAAAAGAGGCTGAAAAGTATTTTTCTACTGTTGACAGATATGCTAAAGGCTCAGGCTGGATGGGATACCAAAGATGGCTCAACCGCATAGAACCAATCTATTATCCAAGTGGAAATAGAATGACAGATGATTCAAGAAAAATAGAAAAGTCATACACAGCGTTCAAAAAAAAATATCCTTCAGCTACTTTAAGAAGTGATGAACAAGGTTGGGTAGATCTTGGACCTTATACGGCAAGCAACATATCAGACCATTATTCCCCAGGAATAGGAAGAGTAGAATATGTATGGGTAGAACCAACAAGTAAACAAACCATGTACCTATCTTCTCGAAGTGGAGGTTTTTGGAGAAGTTTTGATGGTGGCGGTACTTGGGAGAACACAACAGATAGTCTCACATCTTCTGGTGTAGATGTATTTTCAGTGAATCCAAATAATATCAACGACATCCTCATCAATGTAAGAAATGCAAGAAATGGAGTAACAATGGGCGTCTATAGGTCTCTAGATAGTGGAGCTACATGGAATATAACTGTATTTAATCCTGGAGATACAGGCATAGGTGGATTAGGAACCAACGAAAGGGTATTTGATGTAAAATTTAGTCCTCATAATAGCAATCATATATATATTGCTGCCAGCGATACGCTCTATAGGTCAACAGACAATCTTGCTACTATAGAATCTGTAAGCGATAATAGCTATGCAAGTATAGAATTTCACCAAACAGATCCAGATATTATTTTTGCACCAAGAGAATATTATTGGAACAGAAACGAGATATGGAGCTCTACAAATGGGGGCGTTGACTGGAATCTTCTTCACGACATAGACGATAATAACTATAGGACATTTATAGTTGCTACTACTCCAGCAGACCCTGACCTTGTATTGTTCTCTTCAAGTACAAACATTTGGAAATCGATAGATAATGGTACAACAATAGACATTATCCTAGGATCTGATGGCAATGGAAGCGACTTCGAGGTCAGTCCAACCGATCCTGACATAATGATCAATGGAGGTATAAATATAAGGATGTCATATGATGGTGGTGAAACATGGGACGATGTAACTGATTGGTATTGGCCAGGCGGTGGAACTCCACCTAATGACTATGTACATGCAGATATACGATATGCAAGTTTTGCTGGAGGAGATATTTATTGCGGAACTGATGGTTATATGGTTAAAAGTCCAGACAATGGCGTGACTTGGTCTATATTAAGCAATGGAACAAGCATAAGAGAATACTATAAATTGGGTGTATCACAGAGTGACAATGATGTCGTCGTATGTGGTTCTCAAGACAATGGAACAAGCATATATAAAGGACAAGAAAACGAATGGTTAGAATGGATAGGTGCAGATGGCATGGAATGCTTAGTCCACCCACTAGATTATAATTTGATGGTTGGCAGCATCCAAAATGGGAATAAAAGGAGGTCTACTACAGGTGGTTATAATTCTCAAGGGATCAATAATCATCCTAATATTGGAAGTTTGCAGTGGGAGGCTCCTTTACTTTATGATCCTTTGGATCACTTGAGTCTATTCACAGTTGGTCAAACATTACACTCAAGTGAAGACTTCGGAACTACTTGGAAAGCATTACATGATTTTGGGGAAGGAGCTTTTCAACATTTAGCTAAGTCTGAAAATGGTCAAGGTATATTTCTAGCATCGAAGAATGAGGATTTATATAGATCAGTGGATGAAGGCACATCTTTTGTTCAAGTAGGAGCTGCAACTTTGCCCAATAGTGGGATCCAAGATATTGCTTTTGATCCGACTAATGATAATAATGTAGTCGTGGTGTATGCTCATCATCAAGATGATATCCCAAGAATATTCAGATCAACAGATGGAGGAGTGACTTGGGCTGATATAACATTCAATCTAAATGCTATGCCTATCAGAACTGTAGTAATAGACCATACAGATGATAAAAACATTTATTTAGGTGCTGAAATAGGTATATATAAAATGCCATGGAATAATAATCAATATGAATTATGGAGTGATAACATGCCAACAACAACCATTGAAGAACTAGAGATTGTATATGGCTCCAATATGCTAAGGGCTGCAACTTGGGGACGCGGACTATGGGAAAGATGCCTAGATGGTAGAGATGGATATCCAAAAATTACAAAAGTAGAAGCCAATGTGAAACCAAGTGAAACTCGACCAACTGAAATTGAAAATGTCACTTTAACTGTTCATATTGAAAACATTGAAGAGGTCTCATCTGCTTATGTCAACTACTCTTTTAACGACCTAGATCTTGACGAAACGATATCTATGTCAAGATTTAATAAAGAACAATACAAACTTGATGATTACCTGCCTCAAGGAAATGCCAATGATAAATTATACTTCAAAATATATGCAATAAATACAAATGGCGACACGACTGAGACGTATAGGTATATGTATACTTTGAGAGAAGATACTGGTATATGTTCAGCTGCGGGAGATTCTGGTACAGGCTCGGATTATGTAAATCTGGTTTCCATGGCAGGAGTCACAAAAAATAGTGGCAAAGAAAGTTATGCAGATTTCACAAGTACAATCTTTGAATTAGAACAGTTTAGTGAGTATGAATTAGAAGTAGGATTAAATTTCCATTGGGAACCTGATACTGTATATGCATTTATAGATTGGAACAGCTCAAACACTTTTGAAGAAGATGAATATTATTATTTCACAATGTTAGATGATAATCACAAGGCATTCTCCAATATTACTGTACCTGAAAATGTCGAAGCAGGAAGTAACGTGGTTATGAGAGTTAGAAACCAATACTGGAATAGCTCCCCAGATCCATGTGGAACATCCACTGGGGAAGTTGAAGATTATACAATACTAATTACTGAAGGATGCGCTGCAAATAAGGAGGTAGTAAATCTTAATGATTCGGGTGAAGGTTCTCTTAGGTACTTGATAGGAAATACTTGTTCTGGGGATACTATTTATATCAATGAATTGCTTCAGAATGACACACTTCATATTTACAATGAGCAAATTGAGATATCAAATGACCTTACAATAATTGGATTAACCAATTATGGATTTACGCTTTCTGGTGATGGAGAAAGAAGATTGTTTTTGGTTGATCCAAACACATCACTTAGTCTTCATGATCTTAAACTCATAGATGGTCACATAACGCCAAATGGAGGTGCCATTTATAATTTAGGTGATCTTATTTTGACTAGTGTAGAATTCCAAAATAATAAAGAAGGAACTGAGGACAAAGCACTATCAAATAACGGCACAGTCACAGTAAAGTCTGGCACAACAAATGTGAAAGAGTAGTGTTATTCTAGTCCATCGTATTCTATAAAATTATGAATATCATTATGATCGCACTTTCTATATTACTTACGGTAGCCAACGGACCAGAACCAAAAGCAAAAAACGTACTCGGCACTGAACTTCAGCCCTGTTGCATAGACCCACTTACAGGATATTACCGAGATGGGTTCTGTAATACTGGAGTAAGTGACTATGGAGTTCATACCGTATGCGCTATTATGACTGAAGAATTCTTAGCATACACTTCCTCTTGTGGCAATGATCTGAGTACCCCAAAGCCAGCTTATGGGTTCCCTGGACTAAAACCTGGAGATGGGTGGTGCCTCTGTGTGAGCCGGTGGAAAGAATCAATGGAAAAAGGAATGGCTCCTCCAGTTATCCTTGAAGGATGTCATGAAAAATCACTCACTGTAGTATCTTTTGACGATCTTAAGAAGTACGAGTATGCGGGAGGTTGATGTGTTAATTTATTGAAGCCTGACCCATAAAGCTAAATATAGCATACATACGAGCTGAAGGTCTTTGACCTCGCAGCGACTCACTTCTCGATGTGTTTATATTAGAAACTCATTTGGGTGGTTACATTTAATATTTTGCAGATTTCCCAGTACCGGATGTATTCAAAATGAAAGTTCTTAGATCGTCATTTGCAGTTTTTAAGTCTTCTCTTCTAAGGTACATCATGTGACCACTCCTGTAGCCTTTAAAACTCAACCTATCTTTCATCCTACCGCTAGGATCAATGTTCCACATGGTATATTTAGCATTAAAATATGTAGTTGCTCCATCATAATATCCAGATTGGAACATTACATTCAGATATGGATTCTGAGCCATCGCTTGACGTAGATCGTCTCGAGTATTGTCATTTCTTCTATCCCAAGGATGTACATCTCCAAACATAGCATATGGAATATCTGTCTTGAAATTTAAGTGCTCTCTAATATAAAAATTGATGGCTGGTGTAAATGAATGCAACCATGACTTTAGCTCTGCATTATAATCTGGTCGATTACCAGCATTAGATTTATCCAACCCTAAGTATCTAGAATCTAGTCTACCTACGGTTAACCCACTTTCGTCTCTTAGTAGTTCTTTCCAAAAAAAACTTGGTGGCACATCTAAATTATGCTGTAAGATTGATCTTTCTGACAATGTAGAATAGTAAGACATCTTTTTAGCTACTGTTGACCTTTCATCATCAGAAATGAATCCACCTTTCGCAAGGGCCGGCATCAATATATTTATCGTAAAATCTTCTACTTCAGGCAATATATCTAACAGATCTTTGGCTTGAAGTTCCGCAGGAAGCACTTTATGGTGCCAAGCTGCCGCTGCCATGTAAGGCAAATTCAGTGCAGAAGATATCGCATTATCTGCGCCATATGATTTATAATCTGCTGGAGACACCATTATTACACCATTTAGATACATCCATTGTTGATCCTGTAATGCGAGAGCTAATCCAGCCACTCTCGTTCCTCCATAGCTTTCTCCTATTATGTATTTCGGTGATAACCATCTGTTATTTCTCGTCACAAAAGTATTAAGCCAATTTGCTAGGTATTTGATATCTGCATTGATGCCAAAGAACTGTTTCCTATCGGCGGTTTTACCATCATTTTCTATTAACCGAGAATAGCCTGTATTCACTGGATTTACAAATACGATATCCGCTACATCGAGAATCGAATATGGGTTTTCTTGCACTCCATATGGTTGAACTGGGTATCCTTCTTCATCGATTTTCAATACTTTGGGTCCCGTATATGCCACATGCATCCATACTGATGCAGATCCTGGCCCACCATTAAATGAAATTACAAGAGGTCGATCACCATTGTCACCAGGCATATCTCTTTTGTAGTATGTATAAAACAATGATGCAATCGGTACACCATCTGTGGCCCAAAGTGGTTGCGTTCCCGTTTCGGCAGTATATTTTATTGCCTTGCCATTGATGGTAGTTGTATGATTTGTTTCGACAACTGTATCAGAAGGTATTGTCAATTTTTGAGCCTCTAAATGATTTAATCCAAAGAAAAGTAGAAGCATTATTATTTTAAATATTTTCATATTCATATGATTTTGGTGTAAAATATGAAAAAAATGTATAGATGTGTAATACCCTCCATCTTATATAAGAAGCAATTCTATAATATCATTTGTAAATTATAGCTTCTATTTTATCCTAAGCATCGAAGTATACTCTCTATGGCAAAAGGTTCCAGGTTGCAGGGTCAGGTTAGATATAGTTCATTGAGAATTCAGTCGTCTGTGCAAAATCTGCAAACCTAAAACGCAATGTTCTCGAAATCTCAATTCTCAAATTCTTAAAATCTTTATTATAATACTACTTTTGCCAAATGTTGGAATGGTTACGGCAATTATTTGCTTTTAATAAAGAAGAAGAAACAGAAGACCCTATGAAGTACCTCGTAGTAGGCTTAGGAAATATTGGTGGTGAATATGATAATACCAGACATAACATCGGTTTCGATGTAGTGGATTATCTAGCAGACCAGCATGAAGGAAAGTGGAAAACGGACACGCTAGGTGATGTTTGTGAAATCAAACATAAGGGACGAACTATAGTACTCCTCAAACCATCCACTTATATGAATCGCAGCGGTAAGGCTGTCAATTATTGGATGACTAAAAAGAAGATCCAAAAAGATAATCTACTTGTTATCGTGGATGACCTTCACATCAATCTAGGAAAAATCAGACTAAGAGGTAAAGGTAGCGATGGAGGACACAATGGATTAAAAGATATCCAACAAATATTAGGCGGCAGTAATTACCCTAGATTAAAATTTGGAATTGGAAATGATTTTCATTCTGGTCAGCAAGTTGATTTTGTACTTGGAAAATGGACCAGTGAAGAAAAGGATAAACTCCAGAAAGTGATTAAAAAGGCCGCGGATGCTACTAAGAGTTTTGCAACAATAGGCATCAAATTCACCATGGAACAGTTTAATGGATAATTTCTAAAACTTATTAGAATTGAAATTTAGGTAACCGATGAGTCTATCATATCTACTTCCAGGCTCTTGGAGATAGACGAGTACTTGATACATGTTTTCTGCATCGGCCCAACTGCCTTCAATTGGCGCTGGATCTAATTGTCCATTAATGTCTACTGTGTAGAAAAAGTCATAAAACCCTTGTTTTAATTTCACTTCGGCGATATAGACTTCTCTGCTATCATCATATCTCATTCTATACATTTCGTCTGGCTTCCAGTCCGTAAATCTCCCAGCTACGTAAACCTCTTCATCCATTTCATATGACTCTAAAGTAAATATCACATTGGCATAGTCACCACCTACCCGATCAGTACCTTGATCTTTATTTTGGATAACAAACTGCCCATTTGCATCAGGCACTGTTGTATAATATGAGTCTCTTCTTGGCTTACCTAATTCTAACAACACATCCGTACCATATGCATTTAAGTCTATAGAGTTGATTCCATTTGAAGTATAATCCAAAGTACGAATATCGATTGGTCGGAACTCTTTGTAGGCTGGAAATGATACTTTTCCTGTATTATCAATTGTCATTTTATCCCCAACAGAAAATTTTGGATTTAGATTTTGTATAGCACTAGACCACCTATAGTTTTGAATGACTGTTACAAAGACATTATTTCTAGGATCTATAATTGGAAAATCTTTATTATTTACAAATAAATCAAATTCATGGTGTGTTCGTAATTTAGATACATCTAGTGGTCTCCTTCCGTTTTGTATAACATTTACTTGTTTGTCCACGACCATAAACCTACGAGTGATCACAGGTATACGGTAATCTAAATCCATGCCTTCATATACAATGAGCAAATAGTTACCAGAGATTGTCCACGATAGATCACGGTTAGGTAACGGAAGCTGATAGTTTATATATGGTACAAATGTATTCACAGAAAATGCATCATCATCAATTTCTTCATCTTGAAACCCATCAATATATTCTAGCCGTTCCATATCGGTAAAGGCCGTCCAATCCTTGTTACAGTGTACAATCTCGTAAGAGAATTCTTTTTGCAAATTATCCAGATCATCGAATGATAAAAATAAGTTTTGGCGATTACCTAAATATACAATTGGCGGTTCTAAAGGATTGCCACCAGGAAAAAATGAAACGGACTTTATATTGGTCACATATACATAGTCTTCAAGAATAATATCTTCATACTGAGCATATAAATTGGTTAAAGTAAAAAAAGAAAACAGTAGGCAAAAAGAAAATAATCTCATTTCAAATTTTTCATTTATAAATGGCAATTTACAATTACCTCAATATAAACTGACTAAGTAGTCGAAAGTATTGTTAAAAATTTGCAAAAATTTTGAAGAAAAAGAAATTGTTGATTTCAAATGTAAGATTCTTCAAAGTGTGTCATCAACATATGAACAATTAATACGATTACGTGATTGGTGTACCCTTTTAGATTTTAAAACACATATACCCACATTTAATGTTTTTTATAAAACCCAACTTGAGACAGCTATCCCGTTAAACTGCAAGAGTTGGGTTTTGATAAATTCGCTATAGAAAAAAGTTAATTTCCAATTTACAAAACCGATCCATTAGGCCGTATTCAGCACTTTATTGTTTGGATTTTATTCATTAAAAAAGGATTTATTTATACCAATTGATCATCCAAAACGTAATAATTTCGCATCTCTGATTCATTTTTTGGACCTGCCCCATACTCCTTTGGACCTTCGCCTCCATGTGTTAGTCCAAGCATAAATTATAAATTGGCATAAGCATAAACCAACCACTTTTTACTGTATCATGCATTCTTCTTATCCTTACTGCAATAAGGAGAATGATCATCACTAATATATAAATGAAATAAAGGGTTAGAAATCTTATCATCCCAGAAACGAAAGCCATAAGCATAGTCCCCAAAAAATAGAAAAACTGGAAGTACCAATACTCTGATCTTCTAGCTCTTCTATCGAAAGTAGCATAATTGTCAAAACATTTTTACGTAAAAAAGCATAATTACTATTTGCTGGTTATTTACTTAGGAATGATACAAATACTCAACATGTACAACCTCACACTTAATACCATAAAGAATTTAGGCACATTTACCTTTATAATAGTAACTTTCTGAAAATTATAAAGTCAAATAATTAATCCTCATATTTGATATGGGAAAAATTAAAAAAACACATTAAAACACTTCAAATGAAAAAGATATATCTTTTCTTATTGCCTCTATTCTTGGTTTCTTGTGATCCAGCAGATCTGCAACGTGCTATGGACACACTCAATACTGTAACTAATACTGATATAGCCAATGGACTAAAGCAGGCTCTCAATTTCGGGGTAGATGATAGCGTCAAATTCTTATCCAGAGAAAACGGATACTATGCTTCTGCCTATAAAATACTACTTCCTGAAGAAGCTAGAAAGGTAACAAATAAGCTAAAGTTTATCCCAGGCTTTCAAAATCTGGAAGAAGAATTGATAAAAAAACTAAATAAAGGAGCTGAAGATGCAGCCTCAAAAGCTGGTCCTATCTTCTTTAGCGCTATAAAAAGCATGTCATTTGATGATGCTATGAATATACTGATGGGCCCAAAAGATGCGGCTACAACCTATCTTAATAATAAAACATACAATGGATTGTACTCTGAATTCAGTCCAATAATTGATCAATCTCTTGATAAATTTAATGTGCAAGAATACTGGGCTACTGCAATAAGTAAATACAACCAGATACCATTTATCACTAAAATAAACCCTGATCTTAAAGATTATGTGGCAAAAGAAGCACTAAAGGGTTTGTTTTCACTTGTTGCTAAGAAAGAACTAGGCATCAGAGAAGATGTTTCGCAAAGAAGCACTGATTTATTGAAGAAGGTGTTTGCGAAGCAGGACTAAGTACGGATTTCTTGATTTATGAAGTCTCTTGGAAAAGGATACTTCTCGCGCAGAGGCGCCGAAGGCGCAGAGTTTAATTTTGAATTTCTGAGCTAGCAATGACGAAAAAACAAGTTGGTCATTTCATGCTAAAGATTTTGTTCATAGTCTAGGCGCAAAAAGCGGAGTTATTCAGCGCATAATGAGTATTTTTTTTTGTAAAGAAGGTAAGGGATAAAAGATAAGATGTGTAAACATACTGCACAAAATTGAAGCATAAGCATTTCGGTTGGATATTGCAAAAGTGTCCGCACACCTGCGAGGCGCCTGACACTTACGTCTTCAGTTGCAGCTCGTATTCTTGTGCCCACGAGTTGAATATGTGGTTATATTATTTGAAAGTGCAACTTGTTCTACACACAAAGATCAGCATCAAATGGATATGTTATTTTTAACATTACCTAGATGCTGAATTGTTATTTAATTTCTAAATTCTCGTTCCCATAAAGTGACATTTCCGACTGGGTCTTCTACTCTTATCTTGATGGTATGGCTCCCTGTGGGGATCTCATCTAATGGTACTATCAGAACATTACCGAGCGCTTTAAGAGGAGCTACTATCCATTCGCCATCTATGTATACATCGTATTTAATATCACTTGTATATCCTGCAGATTCATAATTATCATAGATAGCAAATCGAAAATATCGTTTACCAACAGCATTACTTAAAAAACTGCCGACATCGATAGTCGGTGGTATAGTATCATAAACGACCGCAAAATCTCCAAAAGCACCGATTCTTGCTCTAAGACTGTCATTTTCGATATGACCTCCGTAGGAAGACTTGCCATCATATAATAGGATAACTTTATCATTCAGAGAGGTATCATTCAAACCGGTAAGAGGAATACTCACCACAGGATAACTAAATAACGGCTGCGTATTATCATTTAAACTAAATGCAATTTTATTATCTACAAGCTTTTCTTTGTAGATGAGGTAAGTGTTTTTATCAAATGCATTTGAAGGAAAAAAGAAATTGCAAGAGCCTATTTTAATGTTAGACGACTCGCCTTGCTTAAGATATCTTTGAAATGTTGGATTAATTATTTCACCTTCTTTGGCTTCTCTTCTTTTTAGAAAACACTGGTAACTCGTTGTATTTCCCTTATAATCTTTGATAGAAAATTCGACCTTTCGAGATTTATCTTTATACAGTTCTATTTCTCCCGAATTAATCACATCAGGATAAAACTCAAGTTCATTACCCGGTGATATATAGCACTTTGTAAGCGTCCTATTATTTGCTTTCTTTTCTCCATAATCAACATGAGAATTGATATACTTACTATGGTGGAATCCTACTCTATCCATCACATGTCGATAATAAGTAGAATCATCGACTTTCATCTCTATGCTATAAATTCCATTTTTATTGGACGCACCATCCATGAGATCAAACGTTTGAATGGCCATACCAGCTCTCCATGCAGGCACCTCAAAAGTAACAGGTTTATTTTTAGCGTTCTGTGTGCCAGACTGAGACCGAGACCATATTTTCTGGTGTTCATTATTCAATCCATGAGCTTCTACCGCGTATAGCAATGGAGGCCTCTTATCTTCTGGACCAATATCATGTAAATAAGGATTTTCTGGTACTTCAGTATCCGTTTTTCTGATCTCAAAATGTAAATGAGGCCCATATGACCTCCCCGTATTGCCCATAATACCAATCGGTTCACCTTGAATAAAAACAAAATCTCCTTTTTCTGGATAGATATCAATTTCATAGGACTTATTACGAAGTTGTCTTTCTTTTATGAAAGACTGTAGTTTCGGAGCAAACTTTTGTAGATGTGCATAAACAGAAGTAAAACCATTGGGATGATCGATATATAGCACTTGTCCATATCCTCCTCTTTGGATTTTTATTCTAGAGACCAATCCTGATACCGTGGCTTTTATAGTATCTCCCTCTTCTCCATTGCTACTTTTTATATCAATACCCGCATGGAAGTGATTTGCCCTCAACTCTCCGAAAGATCCTGCCAACTTAATCTTGTGATCCACTGGAGACATAAACACCTCATCAAAAACCAATGAACCTTGTCCATACATCGCGGAAGAAAAACTTAGCGCTATATAAACCAATAGCAACCTATTAAGCCAACTCCTCACTTGAATATACTTTTTTTCGTTATTCCTCAATTCTTTCTACTATTAATGAATTCATGAAAATCAGAATCAATCTTATCACTTATTCTATGCAATAATTCGAACACCGATGCTTCATCTGATTGACTTACTTCAGGAGAATGATTGTTCAGGGAAAATAATTCCTGAGCACGCTGCATCATTTTAATTTTCACTTGATTCTCTATCCATTTTTGATCTTGTTGTATTCTATTTTGCTCAAAATACCCTTGAGATTTACTAAGGGAGATAAATTTTTCTATTGTAGTCCACACGTCTCCAATACGCTCTTTTTTCAATGAAGAGCATAATGCAACTGGAACATTCCATCCATTCAAATCATGATGAAATAGCCTGACCGCAGATGCAAAATCTTTTTTACTTTTTTCGGCAATTACTTTACTATCCCCATCATATTTATTTATCACTAATAGATCAGCTAGCTCTACTACTCCCCTTTTTATGCCTTGCACTCCATCTCCCCCCCCCGGTAATAACAATAGTAAATAAAGATCTACCAAATCAGCCAATTCTGTTTCAGATTGCCCCACTCCTACTGATTCTACCAATATAATCTCATATCCAGCAGCTTCACAAAGCGCTATTGATTCTTTAGTTGCTCTTGCTACACCACCTAATATATTGGCAGATGCCGTGGGACGTACAAATGCTTTTTCGTCCAAAGAAAGTAAGGACATTCTGGTCTTGTCGCCAAGTATACTTCCTTGACTTTTGGTACTACTAGGATCTACCGCTAGTACAGCAACCCTTTTCCCCAAAGAGGTAAGCATAGAACCTAGCGCTTCTATAAATGTACTTTTCCCCGCCCCAGGACTGCCAGTGATTCCAATTCGTATAGTTTGGGAATTTGCAGAAGTATTGATGCTATTCAATATAGCATCTCCTATTATTCTTTGGGATGGGTTTCTACTCTCTATTAACGTTAGCACTTCACTTAATATAAACCTGTCCCTATTTTTTAAACCATCTAGATATTGCTCTACGGAGCGTAGCGTTTTTGTTTTTAGCTTCAGATTAGGATTGATCCCTTTACCCATGATTACAGTAGTCTCTTTCAGTCATAAAAGTACCCTAATACCACTTACGTTCAAAATTGTCACTAATTTTTAATTTTATTCTTCACCCCCCATCTCTAAAAAAATCATGACAGCTTGATTAGTAGCAAATTGTCAGCTTTATCAAAGGAGGGAGTATTTTACATTTCCTATTGATGTTCCTCCGTTTTCTCTTGATTCATAGCAACTAATTCTTAAAACTAGAGCTGACATTATCAACCGTAATTGGCAAGAAAC
The DNA here is from genome assembly GCA_047628935.1 of Halioglobus sp. Taxonomy (GTDB): domain Bacteria; phylum Bacteroidota; class Bacteroidia; order Chitinophagales; family Saprospiraceae; genus CAJXUU01. The sequence goes on from JBLHWH010000025.1 coordinate 41,147, forward strand.
CTGAACAGACTCTTAAAAAGCATCTTTAAATTCTTAATTAAGTACTAAAGATGGATTTGCGGGTTATAAAGTGCTGTCTACTATCGTAATTGAGTTAATAATCTAATGGATTAAGAAAAGGTGGTCGGACATTATTTATTCACATAATTAATGCTTCTCTCTTATTTCCGACCACCGTTTTTCTATGTATTAATTATATTTAGAACGATTGATTGTTATTGCTATTGTATAACGATTCTTTTCACAAGAACTTCATTGGTAGCAGATATGATTCTTGAAATATATAATCCATGAGGTAGATGATTTAAATCTAAACTTTTGTTTGTAGAGTTTACATCCATTAATACTAGAACTTCTTTTCCTTGAGTGTTATATAATGTTATTGATGTAATAACTTTATAAGAAGAAAAATTTAATGCTCCAGAAGTAGGATTTGGATATACGTTTACATCAAATATTTTATCGGTATCCTCACTTCTAACTGAGTTATCATCATTATTATCTTTAAAACCGTTAATTGAAAGAATTTCTATTGGTGGATACGCACTATAAGTATCATCATTTATTGAGGTAAAATCTAAATCTACTATTACTATACCATTATAACCATTTAGTTCAACATATTTAGAAATTTCCAACTCTTTTAAGCCTTCAAATTGCTCAGTTATAGTTTTTGTGCCAAGTATTACACCAGTATTATCGTTGGTAAACGTGAACAAAGATTCACCCGCATAAGGTACTTGATAATTTATTGTTGTTAAGCCACTAAAAGGATTCGGGCTATTATTGATAAGAGATAAAACGACATCATTTGTATTTGCAGCAATCATTCCAAAGTGGTATACAAGCCCATTGCCAACACCCACTGGATCAGCCTGAGGAGAAGGAGAATTAAATTTCACTTTCACATACATGTATCCTTCATAACTTGCATTGTTATTTAGTTCAATACTATTGAATCCTTCAGAACAGAAAACGGGAGATGTATTGTATAAAGGTAAACCTTGATCATTGTCTTCATCAGATTCATATAGCCAAAATTCGACGCTTCCATCCATAGGAGCATTAAATTCGATATTAGTACTATTTACAAATGGGTTTGGAGAATTCCCTAAGACCTCCAGACAAACGTAACTTAGACTTTCGTCATAGACTTCTGTATAATCTTGAGTTTCACCTTCGCAACTCTCGTAGAACCTACACATTCGGTAATTACTGTATTGACCAGGGCCCGCGAATACTCCATCAATTCTTTCTAACAAATCACATTCACAAACATCTCCAATTTGATCATCGTCTTCATCCGCTTGATCGGTATTCGGTATTGTGGGACAATTATCAGTAACATCCGCTATACCATCTCCATCAGAATCCGTCACATCACTAATACCACTTCCTCCAATAATCACAATATTCCAATCCCACAAATCACAAACATCTCCTTTTCCATCTTGATCATTATCATTTTGGTTAGGGTTAAAGTCTTTGGGGCAATTATCACACGCATCTCCTCTTCCATCTCCATCCCAGTCTGCCTGATTTCCATTTGCTATGTAAGGACAATTATCATTTTGTGTATCAACAAAATCGTTGTCAGGGTCATCGATTTCTGTACCATTAATGCAATAGGAAGCAAGTATATTTATAGGTACATCTTCATCTTTTTCTACTGGAAAATTAAAGATATCAATACTTGAAAAAATGCACATTCCTCCTTTTTCACAATCATTATAAAGACCATCACTTAAAAAATGTCCCATTATATCATCTTCATATTCCTTTATGGCCACACCAGCTTTCACAATAATAGATCTTTTAGAAATAGATCCATCTTCCATTATATCATATGCTTTTAATATTCCACCACCGTAACATGGATTATCTTCATCATTGGGGTTAAAAGTAAAATTTTGAGATGGCACATTACAACCATCATTAAATGAGACTCCACCACCCGTGGTATAACAATCTTCACAAGAATAATTTTTATAGGCACTTTTCATAATTAGATCAATCTGATCATACCCTTTGTCTTCAAAATAGTTAGTCCCTGATATATCACTTTCCTTTATTTGTAGAAAAGTTAATTCCCCTCCACCACTTGACGGACTAAATGTCATTGGAATTTCCAGCACACAGTCTTTGTTTGAAAATTCTACTTTTACTATTAACGGATCTATCGGACCCACTTTATCATCTAGATATTTTCCAAGAGAAAAATGTTCTCTACCGTTATGTTGAAGTCCGTTATCATTCCAATAAGTAGTTATTTCAGTATTATCATCATTTTCATAGCCAGATATAACTGGCCAAGTAATAGTGACTGTGCCCCATGTACTATTTAAATTTATATTTTTAATATCAATAAAGGGATCTTTACCACCTATACCTGAACACTGATCATTGCACCCACAGATTGCTTCAAAAACTATTTGATGATTTGTATTATTACCAGTTTCAGATATTGGATATATATAATGAGTGTTTTCATTAATATCATTGTGAATGCTAAAGTCACATACCGAAGACTTATTAGGAATATACTCGATATCTTCTATTCTAGATTTGCATTGATCTAAAACTATCACTTTGTATTTCCCAATTAAAGGAACAGATATTAATTTAGTTCCTCCATTTCCGAATATTTCATGAATGGATACAACTTCAGACTCAACACCATCATTATTTTCTTTAATTCTTTCTATATGCACATCATAAGGTGGCACTCCACCTTCCAAGTCTTTTATTTTTATATTCAATTCATTATCAACATTCGTGATCACACACTTCATTTCTTCATGTGCCCCAGATCTACAGTCTGCCACAGTGATGTCTATAGCTTCTTTACAACCACTATTGTTTGTGATGTCTAAGTGAAGATCAAGATTAGATGGAACTAGCAATACACCAAGCCCACCTATGTCAAATACGGCAGTTTCTCCATTATCTATAATTATTGTTTCGTGCATTGCCCCACTAGAGACTATTGTTATCGGTGGATACTTATTTAGTATTGTAATTTTAACTTTAGCTTCAAACACATCCACCATTGGTAATACCTCATACGAATATCCGAAATTAGATCCATCATATTCAACTGGAATGATATCGGTAATCATACAGCCATTTGCATCTTCTACAGTGACTGTGTATTGTTTAGGCTCTAGATTTGTGATACTTGTTCCAAATTCCCCATTAGACCAACTAATGAAGTATGGCTCTTCTCCGCCTTCGAGATTTAGCTCTATACTTAGTGGGTCACCCTCTTCTCCTTCGCATATTCCAGAGACTACTGGGTTTGTTTTTATAGGACATTTACCATCAATAGTTACAAAAAAAGATTGACCTGTAAAACATCCTGTTGAATATGTATCGTCTCCGTTTACCCCATCATCAACTTCTGGGCCAACAATTTGTATATTATATAGAGCTCCTGTTAAACCATTGATTGAGTAACAACCGGGAAACGACTGTGCAGCTAAGGTTGTAACTGGTGGATTTGAAATATTAATA
>JBLHWH010000026.1:0-43837 GCA_047628935.1 Halioglobus sp.
GTCCATCCCTTTACTTACAAAGGTCAGTAAACAAAGCTGACACTTTCGTGTCTTGGCTTTTGTATTTTACTAAATACACTCAAGTCTTTGACTGCCCAATAATACATTCGTGGAGGGATTGACTAAATGTCCATCCCTTTACTTACAAAGGTCAGTAAACAAAGCTGACACTTTCGTGTCTTGGCTTTTGTATTTTACTAAATACACTCAAGTCTTTGACTTGGTGCATTCTTTAAAATACAAAAGCCGGATGCTTTCGCATCCAGCTTTGTTCATTCTGTGAAAGTGGAGGGATTCGAACCCCCGACCCCTACCCTGTCAAGGTAATGCTCTAAACCAACTGAGCTACACTCTCTATCATGTCAGAAAAGGTATCAAAATACCGATCACCAATCTCTTATCGCTGCAAAGAAAATAATATTATCCGACAAAATGCAATAACACTGATATAACAAAAATGAATTTTTTAGAGCTTATCTATAATACCGCTAAATTGTTGAATATGACTGGGTTCTTAAGCATATTTTATTGGCGAACCATGTATGTCATATCAATTTTGCCCATTCACTTTCAGCTTTTCCTCTATTCACAACAGGATTCTCCTTCCATTCATCTTGGGTATCCTGATTATCATCTTTGTAAAAAACGTGTAAGTCACCATCTTGGATCAATGCGCTATGCGGATTTGCTTTAACTAGACTTCCTTCAGATACTGCAATCGAACAATAGCCACCATATTTAGGAGCATATTTTCCTGGGTTTTCATCAAAAATATTTTTGTTATCAACAGATTCAAAATGGTACATTGCGCCTTCAAAAAGCGAAGAGATCCCTTCATTTCCTAATGTTGCCGTTCCATTATAAACGTGAATAGGATCATGTCCTTTCAGCGCTTTTCCGTTTTCTAGATATTGCGGTTTATTTTTCATAATAGTTTATTTGCAAATATTAAGATTCAACTACTTATTTAAGATACGCCGTCACACAGTAACAGTCCAGAACTCCTTCTCCTGTTGCTGCGGCGTCTTGCGTAATAACACCTTTCCTACAATCACCAGTTGCAAAACTTCAATCTATATTGGTTTCCGCATTCCCTTTTGTCTTTATGAAACCTCTAGTGTCCAAATTAACAACATACCCTTAATCAATTATTGCCCCATAAGTTTCAGGTTGGCTAGCCATTTTATCAATAAGGTCAGGGTCAGAGATAAAATCAAATCCTTGATAATTTTCTATACTTTTTGTCCATGAAGCATTCCCACCAATTGTTTTTTTCTCAAGAATTACGGTCAAGAATCTATCTCTTTGAGCTTATATAGACGTTGTTAAGGATATCAAGAATCAGTATGTTCATCTGAATGCTTATAAGTTGTGTTGCACCCTTCGCAAATTAACTCTCCGTCATTTCCGGATGGTTTTAATGAAATTCCCTTTAAATGTTTGTTTGCATAATCATTGATCCATCCTACCTTAGGATCTTTACCGCTAACATTCTCTTTCTTTACTCTTTCATAGAAATGTCCACCGTACTCTTCCCTTCCCCAACAGTTTGGGCAGACGCTTTCAGGAAAAGATTGTTCTTCAGGAGTATCTTTTTTCTTTAAGAAATTCAAAAGTGATTGTACTAAATTCATAATTTGTGTTTTGTATTTTTTATTTTTTAATTCAATCACGATTTGATAGTTTTCAAATCGCGCTTTCCCTTTTATTATTTTTCATAAGGGACTTATTCCTTAATCAGATCCAATGTTATTGATTATCTTTTAGTTCATCAAAATCTGACTCATGTTTCTCGACAAAATCTTTATCTAAGTCTTCAATCAACCGTTTAAAAACGGACTTAGTTACTCGAACATACTCCATTTCTTTTTTATCAAATCCAATCCATTTGAATTTATTCCCAAATGGGCAAGGTGGAGCATCTGGCAATGTTCCTTTGCGTATTTCATACCGTTCAGTGCTCAAATTGAACACTTCAGCGGTAATCACGGGTAGATTATATTTTCTTTTTACTTCTTGCATTTTATTAACTCCAACCTAGTTGTTTTCTTTCGTTCCAATATTCAACGGGATTTACCGCCAATTCCTTTATAGTATCTATTTCTCCATCAAGTAATCTAAAATCATTGGCTTTCAAGTTGTCAGATAAATGCTGATTCTGAGAGGCTCCGCTTAGTAGCTTATAAACGGGGATACTATCTATACAGAACCTTAATGCAACCGCATCAACCCCAACATTATACTTTATTGCTAATTGATTCAAGCATGAATAAGTTTCACCATAATTTGGATACTTCTCATTAGGAAAGGTTCGACCATTTGCCAACGCTTCCTTAATCACCAATCTTTTACCTCGGTTAGCAATCTGTCCTGCCAATAATGCTATACTCTGATCAAAAACATTGTAGGTGACTTGAAACAGGTCAAACAATTCATTTCCATCCACCTCTATATCTAGCGCCCTATTTAATACATCTACTTGATTAGCACCAGTCGTTGTAATAGCCATTCTTATGCCATATTCATCTTTCAATTGAGCTAGGCGGTTAAGTACTTCCGTATTATCTAGAACACCCGTTTCTAGTGTCGCTGAGTGAATTTGGTAAGTTGTCAACCATGGCAATAGATTTTTAGATGCCTCCCATTGTTCATTCAGTTTTTGCAAAGAATGTTCTTTTATCTCATGTTGAATAGCCTCTGAATCAAAATTCGCAACATACGTGTATCCCCACTTAGTCGCAATTTCTATATTCTCATCTTTCTTTTCTTGAATCCAATCTATAAGCATTTGCTCCGCCATACCATAACCTGGGGCAGTGTCAAAATAACGAATACCCTGTGCATATGCAGCATCTAATACTTCTATCCCTTTCTGTCGAAAGTATTCCAGAGAGAATTCATTATTTGTCGACTCTTCTCTGATATTAATATACAATGGCCGACCTATAGCAGCTGTGCCAAGTCCAATCTTGAAATTTGCATTCATGTTGACGAATATAAATAAGATAAAACTTATGATGTGTCTTTCATCTGCAAATTGTGACGATTCTTAAAAAATGATAAGGTTCATCACAAATTGTTAATTGGCCAATTAGTCAACAATCAAATAATACTTTGCTAATATTTTATAATCTAAGCTCTTGCATTCAACCAAGAAATCACTCCTTCAAAAAATTGTTCTTTCTCAGGCTCTCTCATTGTTTCATGATACAAACCATCCAATATTGTCAACTTCCTATCCTTCGACATTGATCTTTCGTATAGCCACTTACTCCCTTGAGGGTCAGCTAATTTATCTTCACTCCCATGCAAAATGATGAATGGCAGATCAAATTCTGAAAACTTAGACTGAACATGTTTGATGGATTTGATCATTTCATATCCCGTCTTGGCATTTGTTTTACCGTGAAAAACGAGAGGATCATTGACGTATTTCTTAACTTCTTCAGGATCTCGGGAAATCATATTCACATCAAGAGCAATAGTCGGTAATTTTGGGAAAATTGCCGCTATGATTCTCGCCAACTTTTGTAGAATAGGTGCTGTACCATCATCTAATTTAATAAAAGGACTCGATAAGACTACCCCATCAATATCAGACGGCTTATGATCCAACAAGTAAGTCAGACTGACCAAACCTCCTAAACTATGAGCCATCAAAAAGAATTTGCCGTGTACCTCAACCCTTTTTTTCACCTCAATCAAGTCCGAAACATGATTACCAACAGACTGGATATGTCCATTTAGTCCATCAGACTGCCCCTCACCTCTTCTGTCATAACTATAGACAGAATAGCCCGCTTCGTTTAACCTAGAAGCAGTTTCTTCATATCTGCCGCTATGTTCCCCATATCCATGAACTAATAAAATAGTGGCCCTAGGATTATCAATCAACCAATTCCTCAGTAATATTGTTATTCCGTTTATCTTTTCTGTTGTTGTCTGCATAGGGTGAAAATAGATAGAATATATGTATTTCGGAAATCTAAAATATGACTCAATCAAAAAAGCACCACTCCTAATCAAGAAGTGATGCTTATATATTTTAAAATCATGTTCTTTTCTACCTTATCTAGATTTGATAATTCGACAATCCAATCATTCAATCTTCAACACTAGCTCTATCCTCTCGCAGGAACTAAGTTAAACTCTACTCTTCTATTTAATGACCTTCCTTTTAAGCTATTGTTATCAGAGATAGGTCTTGATTCTCCATATCCTGCAAAGTTAAGTCTGCTTGCACTTATTCCCTGAATCGTAAGATATTCATAACAAGCTTTTGCTCTTCTTTCTGATAATTTTTGATTGCCCGTTGCTGTTCCCTGATTATCGGTATGTCCACTGACCATAAGATTGTAATCAGGATATTTTCTCATTATATCACCTATCTGCTTCAATACATAAAACGACTCAGATTTCAACGTTGATCTTCCAGAATCAAACTCGACAGCTCTCATTGCTATTACAAGTATTTTCTGGTCCTCAACAGATATTTCTGGACATCCATTCGTAGAAACAGGACCAGCTGTATTTGGACATCTATCTCTTCCATCATCTATACCATCGCCATCTGTATCTGGGCAGCCGTTATACACTGCAGGACCAAATGTAGTTGGACATTTATCATCTTTATCAGCAATACTGTCACCGTCTCTATCAGGGCATCCTCCAGCGGTAACACTACCAAATAAATCTGGACACAAATCTTGTTCATCTGGAACTCCATCTTCATCAACATCTTTCACTTCTACTGGACAGCCACCATTTGATGCCGGACCAGCTATGTCAGGACAGTTATCTGTACTATTAGGTACACCATCGTCATCTCGATCTTCTTCAGGACATCCATCATTATCAACTAACCCCGCTAAGTCAGGACATTTATCGTCTGCATCTGAAACTCCATCGCCATCACTATCTGGACAGCCCGCTAAACTCTTCAGCCCAGCTTCACCAGGACACTTATCTTGGTAATCAGCGACACCATCACCATCTGCATCAGGACAGCCATTCAAGTCTTTCAATCCTGCAATCTGCGGACATAGATCAAGATTATCTATCACACCATCTCCATCAGAATCCATTACATCGTCTTCTTTTTCTTCTTCCTTCTCAGGAGCTGCCCCCTTTCCTATTAAGTAATTGAAGCCCAACCCATAGTGCAAGTTATTTCTACCTTCAGTAAATGAAAGTCTGTACTCACCTTGCATCACAACATTTGCATTTGGTGCTACCTTTATTTGTACTCCTAAGCCAAGAGGAGCCTGCATGTTAAATTCTCCTTCACTTTCTCCGACAAAACCAAGTCCCGCCAATAGATAAGGAACTATTTGTTTCTCTGGAGCGTAAAATTGATATTGAATTTGCGCATCTAAACCATATACAGTTTTGTGAAAGCTTCTTCCTTGATCAAATTTATCCTGATTGAACGCACCTATATTTACTACTCCAATTTTCAAAGGCACAACAAGGTTAAGTTTATCTTGTAGGTTTCTACTATAGGCAATTTCAAATCCATGGTGATAATCTTTTAGTCTTGAAAAGCTACCATCATTTTGAGATTGGTAATCCATGATAAGTGCTTTAAATGAAATCCCCGATTTGTACTGAGTATTTTGAGCATTTGAGTCATTTCCTATCGCTAGGAAAAAAAGACAAAAAACAATTGTGGTAATTCTTTTCATAATTCTGTGTTTTCTAATCCGCATTATTTACGATTATAATGTTCACTGTATCTTTGTCATCAGATCTACTATAGAGATAATGCGCGATCTTGCACAAAAACACAGTTTGCAAATAAAGGAAATGACGTGTGATTACAATACTATATTTTGTTCGACTGTATCCACATTACACAAAATTAATAATCTATTTCAATTATTGACCTACAAAGAGTAATATATTTAAAAAATATGTAATATCTTCTATGTCTGATTAACAGCTCCTTAAAAGCTAAACGACTTATAAATGATTAAAACCTCAATTCTATTTCAATGATTCAAAATATCCTGTCTGCCTATTCTTTCTTACGTCGTCATAATTAAAGCACCTTCCATTCATAACTACATAAACACCATAAGGGAGTGCTTGAACAAAAGCAAGAGCACTTCCCAAATTAAAGAAACCGTCCGATGACGTTCCGAAAGCAATCGGTATCATAGCACCCGTTAACACAATTGTCTTTTGAGAAATATCAGCTACGGCAAGGTGTTTTGCCGTATCTACAATTCTATCCGTACCATGAGTAATGATTACTTTATCTAGTTTTGTTGATCTACAATTATGAGCGATAATATCTTTATCTGCCTCAGTCATTTCAAGACTGTCTACCATCATAAGTGTCTTGACGTCTATTGATATAGTAGACCTACCTCTTTCGAACATTTCTTGAAGATGTGTATCTTTAAAGTAAAGTTCCCCAGTTATAAAATCATATTCTTTATCGAATGTACCACCAGTTACATAAACTTGAACTTCAGCCCTTCCCCTTCCCATATCTATTATTTTATCAATGAAGCTCGAAAATATAAAACTATCCTATATATTATATCAATTTGTTGAAATCAAATTCAAGTTCCAATTTATAACCCGGAACAACGATATTCAGTAATTTAGATAATAACCAAATCACCTATTCATATTCTTGCAAAAGGTAGAATAATACACACCTCTATTCAATAAAACTGAATGTAAATTCAATAATTGCTTTCTGAAATATTTTATATTATAATATTAAGTTACATTTGATTTTCGTTTTAAAACATATTAATTTATAATAGTAGCCTCGTCTAATTATGATTACAACACCGCAACATATGTTATCGAAAAAGGTAGCATCTATGTCAGAATCTGCAACATTGCAGATGTCGAAAAAAGCAAGAGCATTAAGAGAAAAAGGACTTGATGTGATAAGTTTAAGTTTAGGAGAACCTGATTTTGATACGCCACAGCATATTAAAGATGCTGCCGTGGAGGCTCTAGCTAATGGATATACTAAATATACTCCAGTATCGGGGTTAAATGATTACGTAGAGGCCATTCAGGAAAAGTTTGCAAGAGATAATGATCTGCACTTCGAGAAGAACCAGATAGTAGTTTCCAATGGTGCAAAACAATCAATTGCAAATGTTTGCCTTTCCATTTTAGATCCTGGCGATGAAGTGATTGTATTCACTCCTTATTGGGTAAGTTATTTTGAAATAATAAAATTTGCAGGCGGAACTCCGATCACCCTATCGGCTCCAATAGAGCAAGACTTCAAGGTTCGCCCTGAGCAGTTGGACAAAGCTATTAATCATAAAACAAAAGCTATTATTTTTTCTTCTCCATGTAATCCTACTGGTTCGGTATATACTAGAGAAGAATTAGAAGGACTAGCTGAAGTGATTTCTAGTTATGAGAACCTAATAATGATCTCTGACGAAATCTATGAGTATATCAACTTCACTGGACAACATGCTAGCATTGGAGCAATCGAAAGTATGAAAGATCGCACAGCAACCATAAATGGTATGTCCAAAGGATTTTCAATGACTGGCTGGAGACTTGGTTACATGGGGGCTCCCGCTTGGTTAGCTGCTGCCTGCACAAAAGTCCAAGGCCAATTCACAAGTGGCGCAGCATCATTTTCTCAGAAAGCTGGGGCAATTGCACTTACTTCGGATTTGAGTCCTTCTTATGAGATGAGAGAGGCATTCCTCAAGAGAAGAGACCTAGTTATTGAATTATTAAAAGAAATACCTGGTATAAACGTCAATCATCCTACCGGAGCATTTTACTTATTCCCTGATGTCAGTTCTTACTATGGTAAAAGCAATGGCACAGTAATTATAGACAACAGTAGTGATTTTACAGAATTAATTCTAGAAAGTGCGCATGTCGCATTGGTGGCTGGCAGCGCCTTTGGTGATGATAATTGTGTAAGGATATCTTATGCGGCTTCAGACGATATACTTAGGGAAGCCGTAAAAAGAATTGCTAATTGCTTAAAGGATTTCAAATAATAGAAACGAATAGATTTTAACTAGTTGACACCATTAATTTCAAATCCAAAAAGGAAAAAAAACTAGGATTCCAAATAAAAAAGTAATCATCGCATCTGAGATGATTACTTTTTTTATATCTACCTCTTTAATATGTTGGCTTAGTACAATTTTTTGACCTTGCATTTGCTTCTCTAGATAACTCAATCCTTCAATTGCAATAAATATGCGATATCCGAATTGGATGGTAAAAAACAGAAATAAACCAAATGAAAACTGATTTATAGGTTTTGAAAAATCAAATTGTAGAAAAGACAAAAAATCTCTAGTAATACCACAGCTACCGCATTCTCTTCCTGTGTATATAAGATGTGAGCATGAGATAGTGACCGTGCTATTAAATAAAAAAAACAAACAGCACAGAAAGACTATACCGATTACAATAATTCTATTAAGAAAAATGTATTCTTTAATATTCATCGAAATCTGAACGATTACTTATTGGCAAAAATCAATTATTTATGTCTTCATCTCTATTATCCTCAAATTTGTTACTCTCAACTTCAATATCAATAATCATTTGATCCATATTCATAAATTCACACCCTAGGTATTCAGCTTGTTCTTGAAGTTTAGCCATTTGAATTGCCAACGAAGTTAATGTTGACATAGTCCCGAAAACACTTGCACCTGTATCATCCTTTTCAATTTCTGTTTCTATTGAATCTGAAATGAATTTTACTCTATCAATTTCAATTTTCAAAGTATCGCAGCTTTGTATGTATGAAAAATCCCTATCAAAGCTATTAAAGTTATTCGAAAACGTAAAATACCAGATCGCTGATATTAATAATGGTAAAAAAGAAACCACAAGAGCTACTATTGACATTGTCTTTTTATCGCCATTATCGTTTGCCTTGAAATATGCAATTGCGCCGATAATCAATCCTATCACTCCAAGGGGAATGCTAAAAAACCCTATACAAGGAATTAAAGATAATAAAAAACCAAGTCCTCCTAAAACCAATGCTACAATGGAAAGAGTATTGTCTTGACGATATTCGTTCATATCTAATTTTTCTGTATAAAAAAAATAGGCTAAACCTATATAAAGGATTAGCCTACTTCTATTAGTTTATTATTGATAAGATTATGCCTTAATCATTTTAATACTTTCAGTTCCATGCTCACTTGTAACATTTATAATATACATACCTATTTCTAAGTTGGATACATTTAAAGTAGCTGAACTTTGATTTACGTTCTTGTAATTTGCAACAGATTCTCCAGTAATGCTAATGATTTGAACATTAGATATTACACTTCCATTATTCATAGCAACTAAAACTTCATTATTAGCCGGATTTGGATAGACATTTACCGATTCAGTATTTGAATCAGCAGTATCTTTTATATCAAATTCAATTGAAGAGCTAGATAAAGAATATTGTAATCCATCAGCAGCTTCAAAAACAATATCAATCAACTCTACTGTCATCTTGCCATTCGTAGAAATTGAATTCCTTCCTTTTGGTCTAATGCCTTCTGCATCTTCAATAACAATAAATGATAAAACGGCTATTAAACCAGATCCCGTTGATCCTACTCCATTTGACTTGATTCCTGCCGCTTCTACAATAACATCTTCAGATATGTATGTTAAACTTGAATAGGGAGCACCTTTCACAAAAAAGTTATCTTCAACAAACTCTAATTTAATTGAAGAGGCGTCAGTATTAGCTTCAGGCAGATTTACTGAAAACGCTATTCCACTCATATCGATAGCAGGATAGTCTTCTGACCCTGCATATATTTCAATCTCTTTCACTTCACCAACTTCTACATCAGAGTCACTTATAAAGTAAAATGGAATATTCTTCACACCGAATAAATCATTAGAAACAAGCGTATTTACTTTGTTATAGTTATTAGTAACTAAAGCAATATCTTCAGTAGAAACAATTCCATCTCCGTTTGCATCTGCAAAACCTACACTTTTACCATTTACTTGATTACCAACCCAAGAGGTAACTTGTACACCTTCATAAGAATCACCAAATGGAGAAATTTCTCTAGCTTCGCCAGTTGCTCCCATGAACCTTCCTATTGATAATAGATCTCTAACATTTACATTTCCATCCCCATTAGCATCACCAGGCCAAACACAATTATCAACACAGATACATGCATCTTCAACATCTGTATCTTCAGTGATAATTACAATAGTCGAATAGGAAGGCAAGTTATTATCACTTGCGAAGTACCTTAATATTATATCATCAGCACCAACAAAATCTTGATTTGGAGTATATACAGCGAATAATTTCTGCAAACCTTCTTCACATCCGACATCTACAGACTCATCAAGACCAAATACTTCTACAGTACCATGAGAGGGATAAGATTGTATTTCGAAAAACCTAGTGCCTAGTGGCACCTCATATTCTATCACTCTTGGTTGATTCTTAACTGTGGTCAGTGTATAATCAGCATTTGCTGAAGGCGTAAAATTACCAACTACTATTTTTATTGACCCCTCTTCTATTTCTGAACCATTATCAGCTTCATATATAAATGTATAAACTCCTGAAAACCCTGATTCTGGAATAAAGGAAAAAACCCCATTACCTTCATGAAGTAACCCACTTGAATAATCACCAATGGTTGATTGACTTAGGTCATTCTCCTTTACATTAAAAGTGATTGAAGTATTTTTTGCAGCAAAGAAAATATCATCCTTCACAAAACCATCATCTATATACTTTTCAATCACATTTACACTAACTGCATGTTCAAGTCCCGCTTCATTTATAAACACTATTTCGTCTTGTCCGTCTGTACTTTCATTAGATACATATCTCCATACATAATCATTTACTTGGCTCAATACTCCATAATCAAGCAACCCAACATCATGATCGTAATCAGTCCAAGGAAGAGTAATATATTGATGAGACCCTGAAGGCATATCAAATGCGTCAGCGGTATTGTTTGTTGGTTGTTCCCCTTCTGTTGAGATATAAATAGTTGCTTTGGAAGCTACACCGTACATATCCTTCCCACTGTAAACTATATAATCCACATCATTATCTTCAGTTGGAGTATATGTGATCGTATTATCATCATTAACTATTGCAGAGCCAAACATAACCTGTGCAATATCTAGTATTAATGAAGTTGAAGTTGATTCATCATTAGCTGTCGGATCAAATGTAACCGGTTGATCAGACGTCAATCTAATAAAGTCATCGCTGAGATCAACCATTGACTCAACAACACTCATATTAAATTGATGATTCTCGGAAAATCCAGAAAAGAAATCTAAATCTTGTAAAGTAAAATAATCAAAACCCGTAAACTCAGGATCAGGTGTATAGGTAATCGTGTAGAGATCATCAATATTTTCAATATTGATAGTACCTGACATGGGCTGATCTGTAATAATGAGATTTGACCCAATGATTGTCAATGAAATAATGGAGTTACCATTTTTTTGAACAGTGATATCATATTCGTTATAGGCTTGAGCCGACAAGCTCAAAAACACCCCAAAGAAAAGCGTGTAAAGTAATTTTGTGATCTTCATTCTCTTAGAAGCCGGAACTTCATGATTTGGTTACAAGACAAAGAAAAGCATTAATTTCTATGTTTTCTAAATATTTAAGCTTTATTTATATTAATTTTTTCAATACATAAACCTATGACCGCTAATAATTAATAACACCAAAGATACATTATAATAAAAACTAAACTATAATCACCTAATAATCTGATATTTACATCAACAAAAGCTCATTCACTCATAATTATAATTCCGCTTATAAAAACCACCAAAAATAACTAAGATAATTCATTAAAAAAGAAGCCACTAGGTCGCAAAATACTCTTTTCATATATAAGTAATTCATTATATATTATATAATCATTTACTTAATATTATAAATATGAATAATCATAATGTGATTGGATCATTTTTATAAAGGTTCAATTTTCTATTTGAGAATAATTCTGATAAAACTATTGATTCCAAATCGTTCATTACCTTCGCATTTCATTCAGATAATTTCATTCAGATAGAAACCATGAAGAATACTGTTATATATATTTGTTTAATATTGCTTATTTCATCTTGTAATAAGACCACGAAACCGATGGACAACAAGGAACATAAATTTACTAATGATCTAATTCATGAAAGTTCACCTTATCTACTCCAACATGCGCATAATCCAGTAGAGTGGCATCCTTGGTCAGATGAAGTTCTCAAACAAGCACAAACGGAAGATAAACTACTAATAATTAGTATTGGGTATGCGGCATGCCATTGGTGTCATGTGATGGAACATGAATCATTCGAAGACAGCTTAGTAGCTAAAATTATGAATGATAATTTCATTTGTATAAAAGTAGATAGAGAAGAAAGACCAGATGTGGATGACGTATACATGACCGCTTGTCAACTGGCTAGTGGCAGAGGATGTGGATGGCCTCTTAATGCTTTTGCCCTTCCTGATGGCAGACCAGTGTGGGCCGGCACATACTTCCCTAAAGACCAATGGCTTAATGTTCTAAACCAATTTAAAAAACTAAAAGAGGAAGATTATAATAAACTAAAAGAAACTGCCGAAAAAATCACGAAAGGAATACAAAGCTTTGAGACTATTGACATGGGAAATGGAGCGCAATCTTACACCTTAAAAACGCTAGAGGAAGTCAAAAATGATTTCGTAGCGAAAATAGATTTTGAAGATGGAGGAAGGCAAGGTGCACCCAAATTTCCAATGCCTAACAATTACGAATTCTTACTCCAATACCATTATATGACAGGTGACCAGAGAGCAATGGAAGCTGCGAAAACAACCCTTGACAGAATGGCTAAAGGTGGCATCTATGATCAAATAGGTGGAGGTTTTGCAAGATATTCTACAGATGCATATTGGATTGCACCTCATTTTGAAAAAATGCTCTATGACAATAGTCAGCTAGTAAGTCTATATAGTCACGCATACCAATTAACCAAAGATCCGCTGTATAAAAATGTAGTCGCTCAAACTATCGAATTCGTAGAAAGAGAATTGATGAACAAAGACTTTGGGTTCTATTCTTCATTAGATGCTGATAGTGAAGGAGTAGAAGGGAAATTTTACGTATGGCAAGCCACAGAAATAGATTCAATAATTAACAATGAAGAAACGTCAAAAATATATAAAGATTATTATTCAATAAAAAAACATGGGAACTGGGAACACACTAATATACTCGTCGTTAATGATCAATTCAAACCCGAAAAGCACAATAAAACTGACCGCCAAATATCATCGATTATAGCGAATAGCAATAAAAAATTAATGGCTGCTCGTGACCAGAGAATTAGACCCGGATTGGATGATAAGATATTGACCAGTTGGAATGGTTTAATGCTCAAGGGTTACATTGATGCCTATAGAGCATTTGGTGATGAGAAATATTTAAATACAGCACTAAAAAATGCAGCGTTTATAACAGAAAATAGCATCCAGTCGGATGGTAGCTTGAAAAGGAATTATAAGGACGGAAAATCATCTATCAATGCATTTTTAGATGATTACGCTACCGTAATTGATGCGTTCACAGCACTTTATGAAGTGACATTTGATGTACAATGGCTTGATAAAGCTGAAGCTCTGACACAACATGTAGAAAAACACTTCTTCAATAGTTCTGACAAAATGTTTTACTATACATCTGACCTTGACCCAGCATTAATTGCTCGAAAGATGGAACTCTCTGACAATGTGATCCCTGCTTCAAATTCGATTATGGCTAGAAATCTATTTAAACTAGGAACTATATTATACAATCAAAAAATGGTTGACCAAGCAAAGCAGATGCTCGCAAATATGACTAAACAAGTCGTACAGTCAAAACAACCAAGCTACTACAGTAATTGGTGTCAATTGATGGCTAGTATGATAAACCCACCGCATGAAGTCGCTGTACTTGGAGAAGATGCAGTTAATAAATCTAGAATAATTCAAAGGGATTATCTACCCAATGCATTCTTTTTGGGTGGTAAGAATGAAGGTGATCTTGAATTGCTAAAAGACAAACTTCAAGAGGGCAGAACAATGATATATGTATGCCAGAATAAGGTATGTAAAATTCCAACGGAAGATACAGGAAAGGCTATAGGCCTGATTGACTAAATAGACGCTACTTTCTCAGCTTAGCAACATCTTTACAATCAATAACAACGACCTCTACTCTTCTGTTTTTTGGCCTTTTGAGGTTCTTTACTTGCATTTGGAAACAACATTTCCCAATTGCCATATCCGTTTGCAGCTAATCTTTCTGGATTGATTCCTTTATTCATCATAGACGTCATCACCATATAGGCTCGGTTTATTGATAATATATGATCTCCAGAACCGACAAGTGATCTTACATCTTCGGGGCGATTGATATGTCCCTTTATTTCAATACACACATTGCTATTTCTGAGAAAATCATAAAGCAAGCCTAATGTAGGGATAGATCTCGGCACTAGAATCGCGACTAAACCACGAAAGATTAAGGGTATTTCGAACATCTTACCCACTTTAACTTCGGGCAACTGTACGGTAAAAACGACAGGTACTAATTTTGCAACTTTGATAAATCGTTCGTCAAAAAAATAACCTGAAGCAACCACACTCATTTTATAATTGGCTTTGTCAGGTAATGCTACTTTGAATTTCCCCTCAGCGTCACTATATATGGAATCCGAGAAATTCTTCCCATCAAATATTATCAATGCTTCCATTCCAATATTAGTGCTGTCGTCCACTATATTTCCTGAAATCCTCCTGAATATTTTCTTCTTTTTAACCGCAATACTTACTCTTCTATTTTCCAAAAATTCAATTTCAGAATTAACCTTTGGTTTCAACTCACCCAATGCTACTGTCATAATATTAAGCAGATTAATATCCTTAGCAACAAGATAAAATCTAATGGCTGCTACTCTTTTCTCAGATAATAATTGATTTGATTTTTCAGAACCCACAAGGTCTGTATGGCCTTCTAATTCATAGATATATGTACTGTCGATAATTAATATAGAATCAAGATGTTTTATACTAGCTTCCTCTAATGTGTATTTCCCACTTTCAAAATAAATTTCATTTGTATTGATTGTATATAAAGAATCAAATGTCTGAGTATGAGTATGAGCAGGAATTACTAAAAGGATAAAGAAGGTGAGCAGTAAAAATTTCATGGTAAGGCTGATATCGATATTTATATAATGAGATGGCCTCTATATTTATTATATATTAATCGAAAAATGACATACTAAAGAGGTATTTGCTGCATATAATGGTCTTTACAAGGTCGTTATTTTCATGCTGCTGTGTTTTCCAAAATAGTTTAATCCTGCTGAGACTACTTAATCGATAGAGATGAACTTAACTGATTACCCTAACAAGCTCTTTACGCTTGTTAGTCTCTTTGCTTCATTGATGATTGTCAAGATGTCAAAAACTAAATGCTAAAGAATTCAAACTATGCCCAATAAATTGTTCGTGCGGCGATACTCCAGATTGGACAAATTTTAAAACATTTACAGCATTCACAAAGATAATATTCAATTTAGTCTACAGTTGTTTCCAAATGCTTAAAAAAACTAAAATTAGGGATTCTTAAGCTTCACAAAAGGGGAAGGTCGGTAAACCCGACTTAGGCATACTACCATATATAAGTTTCGAAAGTCACATTTTCTCGAATCTATAAATCTTGAAATCTTAAAATTCAAAATTTCGCCCTAAAACTGTCTAAAAACAGATCCATCTCATCGTTCAGAGACTTTTCTTTTATCGTATACACTTGGAGTGTTATGAACACATCATCCTTAATGAACACCTTTCCTTTTATGACACCATATCCTTCATCATACTTCAATCTAAATAATCTACCAATACCGTTTCCTCCTTCTGAAATTTCTGATTTATAGACTAGCTCACCATCTATGCCTTCAGCCATATTCTCTATAGATTGTTCAAGAAACACATTCTTAAGATCTAAACTATCCATTGGAAATGTTCCAGATGGATATTCTACCACATTTATAACATATAAGAAGTTCATATCGTCTTCCATCCCTTCATGAGCATATGTCGTGGTCGTCATGACGCCTAAATCTGTAGTAATATCTTTGGTTTTTACGGCCATTTCAGCTGGCACTTGCACTTCAAACGATAAAACAGCATCAGCTTTAAAGGTGACCCATTCGTCTTGTGTACAAGCTGCTTTCGAACCGAAAAGCATAATTATAAAAAAATAAACCAAGCAAGAGATTGTTCTAAGTTTCATTTAAGTTTGTTTATTAGTATTCTGAATAACTTTTTAAAAATAGATACTAAGCCACAATACTAACCATATCACACATCAAATCATGACTAGACATACTGTATTTATGATTTTTTTAATTACAATAATTGGATGTCGCAACGATGTTGAAGAGGTTAAGTTTAGTGGAAATGAATTAATGGAGTTCGAAAAAATAAAATCTGATTTTGAAGCGCCAAAATATAAATGGGGATATTTAAGTAAAGATGGATCACTCGCTATTGAAGATAAATACGACGACCTAAGAGAATTTAATGATGGAAAAGCGGCTTATAATCAAAATGGTCTTTGGGGCTACCTTGAGAAAGATGGTAGTATATTTTTACCCGCCAGGTATAGAACGGTGGAAGAATATTCGGAAGAAAGAGCCATAGTTCAAGACCTAAATAATAAATATCATCTGATAGATAATGGTGGTATTATTATTTCAGATAGTATCCAATATGAAAAAATAAATAAATTCCAAGATGGCAGAGCCCTTATCAAAGACTCACAGAGATATGGATACATTGACAAAAAAGGTGACATTATCATAGAGATGGACTATGAATATGCAACCAACTTTTTAAAAGGATTAGCTATCGTTACAAAAAATAGAAAACAAGGAATGATAGACATTGATGGATCTGTTGTTATCCCTTTATATTATGATAAGATATGGCCTGTTAGTTCTGGAATGATTAGATACAAGAATAATGGAAAATATGGTTACATCGATTTTGAATCTAAAAATGAAGTATTAAAACTGTTCAGTAGTGCCACTGATTTCCAAGATGCTCATGCCGTAGTAAATAATGGTAATAACTACTTAATTATAGACAAATCAGGTAGAACTACTCACCTACCCTATAGCTTAGTAGATTATGGTGGAGAAGGCAAATGGATGTATGCATTAGATGCCAGCTTTGGATTCCTTAACAATGATGGATCAGTCCTGTGCCCTCCAAACTATGATCTAGTTATGAGATACCGAGAAGGTCGAGCGGGGTTTGCTATAAATGATGTATGGGGCTATATTGATGAAAATGGGCAGATTATTATACCTCCAAAATACCCACTTGTTTGGGATTTTGTAGATGGATATGCCCGTATGATTGGTAAGACTGGTTTTGGGTTTATTAATATTAATGGTGAAGATATACTTCCGCCACAATACATGGAAGTAAGAGATTTTTCAGAAGGTTTAGCTAGAATTCAAGTATATAGATAATAGAAAAATCAATCACTGATCATTTCTTTAGATAAAATACCCAATACTCTTTCGTACTCTGAAAAATAAGGTGCTTCGATCGACAAATTAGTCTTCGTTATTGGATGTGTAATATCCAATGATTTCGCATGTAGCATCATATTTGTCAATCCAAATTCACTTTTCCACAATCTATTTTGTTTGCTGCAACCATGTGGTCTATCTCCTACAATTGGGTGCCTTAGATGATTCATATGTTTTCTGATTTGATGCATCCGTCCAGTTTTGGGTAATACCTTCACATGAGAATATCGTGATGTTTGAAACCTCCCAAGTGGTAAATCTAATTCAAAACGATCCAAACATTCATACTTTGTAATTGCATCCTGAGTTTTCCCAGAATCATTGGTCAATGCATAATCAATTACCCCATTATCATCAATCCAACCTCTTACAACAGCTGTATATTCCTTAGTCAAGTTATGCTCAGCAAAGTCTTTCCCTAAACCACGATTGGTTACTGTGTCCAATGCAAAAAGTAATACACCACTTGTTTTTCTATCGATCCTATGAATTGGATACACATGCTGCCCAACTTGATCTCTTAATATCTGAAGAACAATAAACTCAGCATCTCGTGCAATTGGCGATCTGTGGACTAAATAACCGCATGGTTTATTAATAGCAACTAAATATTCATCTTGATATAATATATCCAATTTGCTATTTTTATCTATTGGGATCAATCCTTTTGTATTAATTTATAAATAATATAACTATTCGATCATACATAGCCCATTGAAAAACAATACTTCATACATTACAAATAAATCACATGTGTAATTTCCAGATACATGACTATTGACAACAGGAGCTAAATGGCTTATCTTTACATTGCAAATTAAACCTTACCCACCATGATAATATTCACAATAGTATGTTTAGTCGTTCTATTATTCAGAAAGAAATTAATTTCCCTTGCTTAGATCATAGAACTTTTCTTATGAAGATGATTTTCAATTTATAGTTTGTAAAGTCGTCGGAATACTGACTCTAGACTACTTGGTTGGATGTGCTTAGGTAATATAACTATCTACTATTTCACAGATTCATACATTGTTCGTACTGCTTCTTCAGTATAAGTACCCATCATACCCGTTTGAAAGATATATTCTTGATCACCAATTAGTTTGATGTATCTGAAATCATAGTTAATGTTTCCATCAATATCTTTTTCGAAGATGAATCCATTATCATGTTCCTCTATTACTTTTGTAAAGTATCTATCCGTTTTCACCATCTTCATTTGACCACTTAATGCATCCGCAACAACTGTAGTATTGCTATTACTTTTAAGAATTTGGAGATTATATTCTTCACCACTTTGAATAGTCAATTCTTTCATCACACCGAGGTCATCTGACTCTATCTTAGCTTCGGCAGGAGCTTTCACACTAATCGAAAAACCATGCTTTAACAAATCTATTGATGGATAGTTGGCAGTTTTAGAACCACAGCTTATAATTATCAATAACGCAAACAGAATAGCAGTATATTTAGTCATATTATATATTTTTATGATGTAAAGGTAGAATTTATTTCAAATAAGAAATAAGTATTTATTATAGTTGTATTGTTTGTCTCATCCAAGCTCTATAAATCTGGTTTATATCTTGCTGTCATTTCTTCATACGTTTCTATAGGGTTATTCGTCCCCAATTGATCATTTAGCATCTTGCCCATAGATGGGAAGTCTTTTTTATTCACTATAAAATCATCTTTCCATAACTTTGATCGCATCAGCGCTTTTGCACAATGAAGGAAAGCTTCTTCAATTGTAATAACTACACAAGATATTGGGCTATTTTTCTCATTGGGAAACAAATCAATAAAATCTTTGTCTACACTAATTTGTGCAGATCCATTGATCCTTAAAGTTTCTTCTATCCCTGGAATAAGAAACAACATCCCTATCCTATTTCTTTCTACAATATTCACTAGACTATCAACTCGATTATTGCCTTTAGAATCAGGAATAATTAAAGTGGTGTTATTCAATATATGCACAAACCCAGGAACACCTCCTCTTGGCGATGCATCCATTCTCCCATCTTTATCGGCAGTAGACATCACTAGAAATGGTGATTTTGAAATAAAATTCTTACAATGTTTATCAAGCTCATCAATAACTTTTTTACTTGCACGTCCCTCAGGCCATTTATATAATTTTCGCAGATCTTCTTGGTTTGTAATTTCCATAGTGGCAAGGTATCTATCTTTAAGATAAATGGAGCAATATCTATCCTTACATATAGAAACTATATTGATAGAAACTTTCAATATGCCTCTTCTCCGCCGACACTTCTCAATACTTTACTTAATCATTCACGTTTCTCAAAAATATCATATTATCTTTGTTGCTTGAATAAATGTAAAAATCAAAAAGGTAGATGTCATTATCAGTTCAGTCTATTACAAAAGAGTACGGTACCCAAAAAGCAGTCAACAACCTCAGCTTTGATGTCTCTGGTGGTACAATCATGGGTTTTCTAGGACCAAACGGTGCTGGAAAATCTACAACTATGAAAATAGTAAGCTGCTATCTTTCTCCCACATCAGGTACTGCAGAAGTATGTGGTTATGATATTCATAAAAATCCTTTGGAAGTAAGAAGGCATATAGGATATCTTCCAGAAAACAACCCACTTTACTTAGACATGTATGTAAGGGAGTATCTTCAATTTGTAGCTGGTATTCATAAAATAGATAAAAAAGCAAATCGAGTCAAAGAATTGATCGACATGACCGGTCTTGGTAAGGAACAGCACAAACTAATTGGCGCTCTTTCAAAAGGATATAGACAAAGAGTTGGACTAGCTCAGGCAATGATTCATAATCCTGATGTCCTTATACTTGATGAACCTACATCTGGTCTCGACATGAATCAACTGGTAGATATTAGAAACTTAATTACAGAATTAGGTAAGGAGAAAACAGTCATTCTCAGTACACATATCATGCAAGAAGTTCAGGCTATGTGTGACCGTGTTATTATAATAAATAATGGTTCTTTAGTAGCTGATGATCCAATAGAAAAATTATCAGAAAGAATATCAGGGGAACAACAGATAACAATTAATTTATTGAATAATGATGTGCCCCTCTCCAAATTAGAAAGTATACCTGGCGTAACTCAAGTAAAAAATACTAAAGATGGAATCATAATAACTTCAGATGCCAAAAATGACATCCGTAAAGAAGTATTTGAACAGGCCGTAGCATCTGATTGGGTAATTATTGAAATGAAGAAAGACGAAATCAGCGTTGAGGATGTATTCCAAAAACTGACAAAAGACACAGTAAATGCTTAGTATATATTGGAAAGAAATAAACTCATTCTTCAGCTCGCTAATAGCCTATATGGTTATTGCTGTATTTTTAGTAATGACCGGATTATTCATGTGGGTTTTCACAGAAACGAATATACTTGATTACAACTATGCTACACTAGAACAACTATTCAGTATAGCACCATTAGTATTTCTCTTTCTAATACCCGCTGTAACAATGAGCACATTTGCAGAAGAAAATCAAAAAGGTACTATAGAGTTTTTATCTACCAAACCGATTACTGACTTCCAAATAGTTATGGGAAAATACTTAGCCAATTTCACATTGGTATTATTTGCTTTGCTTCCAACATTGGTCTATTATTACAGTGTCCACAAGTTAGGCTCCCCTCCTGGAAATCTAGACTCTGGAGGAATATTAGGGTCTTATGTAGGTCTTACATTTCTAGCGGCAGTATTTGTTTCTATTGGTATGTGGTCATCAAGCATTACTAACAATCAGATAGTAGCCTTTATAGTAGGTGCCTTTTTGTGTTTTTTCTTTCACTGGGCATTCTCATTTTTAGCTAAGTTGCCAGTGTTTACTGGATCACTTGACACTTTCATAAACAAGATTGGGATTAATTATCATTACAGCTCTATAAGCAGAGGTGTTTTAGACAGTAGGGATATTGTATATTTTATATCTATGATAACTGTATTCATAATAGCAACTTTGACATCTCTGAGTTGGAGAAAAGCGTAGAGAACTATAGTTCTGGCCTATGATCTAATTTCTTTAATGAAATTGATAATACATCTTAATTTCAGCCTTCTTTAAATCAATAGAATTCTCAATTCGATATACTTCATTCATAATCGATTATTAGTATCTTTGCAGCATAATATTTCACACCAGACGCACAACTCATGAATTATCAGAATAATATTTTGGAAACCATCGGAAACACACCTTTAGTAAAGCTAAACAAGGTTGCCCACGGTATTCCAGCATTGGTTTTAGCAAAAGTAGAGACTTTCAATCCTGGCCACTCGATCAAGGATAGGATGGCACTCAAAATGGTAGAAGATGCAGAAAAAGCTGGTAAAATATCCGCTGGTGGTACCATTATAGAATGTACTTCTGGAAATACTGGAATGGGAGTCGCTCTCGCAGCTTGTGTAAAAGGGTACAAATGTATATTCACAACAAGTGACAAGCAGTCAAAAGAAAAGATCGACATTCTCAAAGCTGTAGGTGCGGAGGTGATTGTCTGCCCTACGAACGTAGTGCCTACTGACCCAAGATCTTATTATAGTGTCGCTGAAAAATTAAGCAATGAGATACCCAATTCTGTTTGGCTTAATCAATATGACAATCCTTCTAATTCTATAGCTCACTATGAATCTACCGGTCCAGAAATCTGGGAGCAAACAGATGGCAAAATCACACATCTTATTGTCGGTGTAGGAACTGGTGGAACTATATCAGGAACAGCTAAATACTTAAAAGAACAAAACCCTAATGTTAAAATCTGGGGAGTTGATACATATGGTTCTGTATTCAAAAAATTTCACGAAACTGGTGAGTTTGATGAAAAGGAAATCTATCCATACATCACAGAAGGAATAGGTGAAGATATCCTACCAAAAAATGTAAACTTCGATGTAATCGATCACTTTGAAAAAGTAAGCGACAAAGATGGAGCTGTAATGGCTAGAAGACTTGCAAGAGAGGAAGGACTTCTTTTAGGTTACAGTTGTGGTTCGGCAATGGCGGGACTCCACCAACTGAAAGATAAATTAACAAAAGACGATGTTGTCGTTATCATTTTTCATGATCATGGAAGTAGATATATAGGAAAAGTGTACAACGATGATTGGATGAGAGAAAGAGGATTCTTAGATACCGAGCTAAAGGTCAAAGATCTCGTGGCAGCTAAACAAGATAAAAACTTCTTCTCTGTCAATGGAAATCATAGTGTAAAAGAAGTTCTTACTATGATGAAGCAAAATGATATCTCTCAACTTCCTGTAATGCACGATGGAGAGATCATTGGAAGTATTTCCGAAAGTGCTCTTCTAGAGTTTGTCCTAAACAATCCATTGCAAAATTCAGATAAAGATGTATCTGAAATAATGGAAGAAGCATTCCCTATTGTAAAGATGGACATGAATGCTAAAGAAATCAATAGATATATGTCTAAGAAAACACCTGCTGTTATTGCTAAAGATCAGACGGGTGTCTTACACATACTTACTCAGTATGATATATTGCAAGCTTTGTAAATCCTTCTAAGGAAGAAAAAAATATGGCAAAATTAATAAATAGCATATTCTCGAAAAAATGTCCAAAGTGCAGAAGTAGCAAACTCTTTATAGAGCCTATGGTCCTTAACAAGCCTTTGGATATGAATGAAAGATGTCCAGTTTGTGGTCAGAATTTCTTACCTGAACCAGGGTTTTACTATGGAGCTATGTTTATTTCTTACTTAATTTCGTCATTTTTTTTTCTCTTTGTTGCTGGGGTTTGTATTATCTATTTCGATTTTTCTGTAGAAGGCGCATTTGGGCTTATTATTTTTCTTGGTTTATTTCTTTACCTCTGGCTTATGCGTATTAGTCGATCTATTTGGATACATATAATGATCAAGTATGATAAGAAGGCTAAGAACAACTATAAGGAGAGTAATTTTAATTAACATTGATGACTTTTACTCCTTAAGAATAACGTACTTAATTATATATTCCGTTTAAAAAGACAATTGCATATCCGATAAAATACCCTTTTCATCGAACATAGTTTGGGCTTGAATAATTGAAATGATATATTGCCAAAGTAAAAATCAACTTACTTAAGTTCTATGCCAGTACTACAAATTAACAATCTCACCAAGCGCTATGGAAAATTGACCGCCTTGGATAATCTTAACCTAACCATCGAAGCCGGTAATATATATGGCTTACTTGGTCCAAATGGGAGTGGTAAAACAACCACATTGGGAATTATATTAGGAATCCTAGGTAAATCATCAGGCACATTTGAATGGTTTGACGGACAATATGGGGATAAATATAGAATGAGGATAGGTGCAATATTGGAAACTCCAAATTTCTACCCATATCTTGATGCTCAAAAAAACTTGGAGATCGTACAAGATATTAAGCAAAGCTCAGGGGATGACATTGAAGGTTTACTTACTACTGTGAACCTTGCGCATAGAAAAAATTCTAAATTCAGAACATACTCCTTAGGAATGAAACAACGACTGGCTATTGCAGCTACGTTAATAGGATCTCCCGATGTAGTCATATTCGATGAGCCTACTAACGGGCTTGACCCTGAAGGTATAGCTGAGGTCAGAAATATCCTTCGAAGAGTCGCAGACAGCGGTAAAACAGTAATAATGGCAAGTCATCTCTTAGATGAAGTGGAAAAAATCTGTTCCCATGTTGCAATTATAAAAGACGGACACCTTAGAGCAACTGGGGAAGTTGGTAAAATATTTACTGACGATACCACACTTATTATTTCGTCCAACAACTTAGATGGACTCAAAGATATACTTGCATCTCGCTCTTATATCAAAGAGCTAAGTCAACTAGACAATAATATCGTGGAATGTCAGATGAATTCAGAAATTACAGCAGAACAAATATGCCGATTGGCTTTTGATAACAATATTATGCTTACTAGATTAGAGACGAGAAAACGTAGATTAGAAGACGATTTCTTAGAACTAACAAAAGGCAATATTACCAAAAATTAAATCACGATCGATATGTTACAACTATTCAAAACAGAAATAAAGAAGTTCAAAGACAATTCTACTATTAAACTTCTTTTAATATTTTTTATTGCATTAATGCCTTTTGCTGTGCTTGTTCCCAAAGGAATATTTAAGGAAGCAACAGGTCCAATTAAAGCCATTTCAGAAATTTATGACCTACCTATGGTCTGGGAATACCAAGGCTATGTTGCGTCTTGGCTGGTATTTTTCTTTCTTGGTTTCATGGTATTACAAATGTTTACCAATGAAGTTTCGCAGCGTACGATGAGGCAGAATATAATTTTTGGTTATACCAAAAAGGAATTTTTCACTGCAAAAGTTTCAGTTATTATATTCCTTACAATTTGTGCTACCGTTCTTTATGCGCTTTCTTCATCTATAATTGGAATGATTCATACTCCGGGATTCGATTTTGAATTATTGATGGACAACAATTGGGCTATTCTAAGGTTCTTTATTAACACATTAGGAACCCTTTTCTTTGCTCTCTTAGTTGCCGTAACATTTAGACGTGGAGGACTTTCTATGTTTATATACTTTGCATATCCCTTAATACTGGAACCTATAATGAGAGGGCTCACTGTATGGGCACTGATAAAAGGTGGAAAACCAAGTTGGACGATAATGAATTACTTTCCAATGAACACTATAGAGGATCTTATGGTTTTTCCTCTAATTAGAACATCGAGCGACTTTCTTAATATTCATGAAAACATGTCACCCGTACATTCCTACCCTATTGCTATTGGAATGGGTATTGTATACACCGCTCTCTTCTTGTTTTTAGCATGGAAATCATTCGAGAAAAGTGACATTTAGTAATCTGTATATAATTGAGAATCATTAACTCACTATCAATAATCATTCTGACAATTATAAAAATAAGGTTATAGCATGTGTTATCCTTAAAGCATCTTCCACATTTTTAAATGATCTATGCCAACTTCTTGATATATGTCACCATCGATGTTATATTCCATCCTTGTATAAAATGGCACCGCTGGTAACCTCGCGCTCAACACCATTTTACTAAAACCTTCAGCTTTGGCTATTACTTCGGAACTTTGAACTAAAAAAGTACCAGCCCCTTGCTTTTGGATATTTGGAAAAACAGACACTTGTCTCATTTTGACCTCTTCATTGTTGATTGGTTTCAACACAAGACAAGCAAGTAATTCATTATGATCATTGTAACAGCCTAGATGAATAGAATTATACTCTTCCGCTAGATCTTCAGATTTAAACTCTAATCCTAATGGCTTCCTTAATACTAAATCACGTAAAGATATGAGTTCACCGTATTGAGGTGTACCAAATTCAATTATACTAGAATACAAAATAAATGAAATTTAAAAACGAATTATTGATTCATTGAAACCAGCAAAAATACCTAGACCATTTTCGATATTACTGTAGATAGGAATTTGAGTATTCTCTGTATCATTACCTACACTTCTGGATACTTCAACACTACTATAATAATCAAATAATTCCTTACTAATTGAAACTACTCTTAATTCAAATGTAGGGTTATTTTTTATTACGTCTCCTTGATCAATAGGGTCACCATCGCCTTCATATGGATCATAAAACACAATTGAATCGTAATAATCTAAACCAACAGTAGACTCATCGACTTTAGATTCGTCACCATTTGAATCTATTTTTGGATCAGAAGAACTTCGACCACCTTTTCTTCCTTTCAGTGTATTGTAAACAGTAGAATAGGTTCCATCTCCGAAAACCCCAACTCCAATTATTTCTCTACTAGTAGTTTCTGGTGCAACTATAGAGCTTTGTAAGTTATTAATTAATGCATCCGACAATTTATCACCATTAGATAACGATTGATCATCCTCATCATCTTCTAAGTTCACTATTTCCCAAATAAAATAAGCTTCAATATTCGACTTATCTTCTATTTGAAAATCTACCTCTATACCCTTATTCTTATCCTCTTGAACAACTGAGAAATTGTTAATTTTCAATATAGACTTTTCAGGCACATAACTATATGCAGTGGCTACCATAGCACCAAATTCCACTTTTATATTATATCCGTGTGTTGATACAGGCGAAAAATTTTGATTTCCATATACTCCATTTTCCTGATGGAACAATTCATATTGTTCAACGTTCTTCTCATCATAAATAATAACTCTTGCATTTTTCACAAGTTCAATATTAGAGTTATCATCAAGAATGTTGGCACTTTTAGAAACTTCAACTGCCCACGAAGAATTACTATCAAAAAAGGAATTAACTACTAGACGACTTTCAAAATCAAGATCCAATACAACCGTCTCTTCGCATGCTGTAAATGCCAGCAATGCAAAAAAAACTAAAATTATATTTAACGGGCTCTTGTAAGTCATTGTTAATTCAGTTATATAATGTCTTGTAAAAGTAATGATTAAATTCTTCTTAACCAAGACAAGAAAACATATCAATAATCAATCTAGAGCATACACCAAATTTAGTATCTAACATTGTAAAAACAACAAAATTACACAAACGCACACATCTTAAAATTTATGAAATTCAAAATATAATTTTGAAAACAAATTCATTAATATCATTTCAACAAGATTAATAAAGTACTTAAAAAGTATCTTAATCAAATATCAAATTAAAATAAAGAATAGAATTGAATACTTTGATAAAAGATTGATATTTTCGGCGCTATATTAAAATTGCTAACACATATTTAAAATAAATGAGCGACAAAAAAGTAATATTTGCAATGGAAGGTGTCACTAAAGTGTACCCACCAAGCAAAACTGTATTAAAAAATATTTGGCTTTCGTTTTACTATGGTGCCAAGATCGGAGTATTGGGTCTCAACGGGTCTGGTAAGTCAAGTCTTCTAAAAATCATCGCTGGCCTTGATGAAAACTATCAAGGGAAAGTAACTTTTGATAAAGAATACAAAATCGGATATTTGGCTCAAGAGCCTGTACTCGATGAAAGTAAAACAGTAAAAGAAATAGTTCGAGAAGGCGTTTCAGAAATAGCAAAAGTAGTAGATGCTTATGAAGCTATATCTCTAAAACTGGCCGAACCCATGAGCGATGATGAAATGATGAAAGTCATCAATGAGCAAGGCGAGCTACTCGAAAAAATGGATCAAATGAATGCCTGGGATCTAGACCATACCTTGGAAGTAGCAATGGACTCCCTTCGTCTCCCACCTGATGATGCTAAAGTTTCTGTACTGTCTGGTGGAGAAAGAAGACGTGTAGCTTTGTGTCGATTACTTCTTAGCAAACCTGATATACTATTATTAGATGAGCCTACCAATCACTTGGATGCAGAAAGTGTCCATTGGTTGGAACAATTTCTTAAATCATTTCCAGGTACCGTAATTGCTGTAACTCACGATAGATATTTCTTAGATAATGTAGCGGGTTGGATTCTCGAACTTGATAGAGGTGAAGGTATTCCATGGGAAGGCAATTATAGCTCTTGGTTAGAACAGAAATCAAATAGATTGGCCAATGAAGAAAAAGCAGAATCAAAAAGACAGAAAGCACTTAAGCGCGAATTAGATTGGGTACGTAGTGCTCAGAAGGCTAAACAATCTAAAGGTAAAGCTAGGCTAAATGCCTATGATACCATGAGTAATGCTGAGGTAAAAGAAAAAGAAGCGAGATTAGAGTTAGTGATACCTAAAGGTCCAAGGCTTGGGGATAAAGTTATTGAGATTGATGGCGTCACAAAGTCATATGATAATCGAGTATTGATAGATAATTTATCACTTTCTATTCCAAAAAATGCAATCGTAGGAATCATTGGACCAAACGGTGTCGGTAAGTCTACCCTATTCAGGATGATAATGGGTGAAGAAAAACCAGATTCAGGTTCAATCACAATTGGTGACACGGTAAAGCTGTCATATGTTGATCAAAGTCATGAAGATCTCAAACCAGACAAATCACTCTTCGAAGTAGTTGGTGGTGGTCAGGATTTTATTGAAGTAGGCGGTAAGGAGATGAATGTAAGAGCATACATTTCAAAATTCAACTTTGCTGGTGGTGATCAGCAGAAAAAGGTAGAAGTACTATCCGGTGGAGAAAGAAATAGACTACACCTTGCTATAACACTCAAAGAAGGTGGAAATGTACTTCTTCTAGATGAGCCTACAAATGATATTGATGTCAATACATTAAGATCACTTGAAGAAGCAATAGAAAATTTCGCAGGGTGTGTCCTAGTAATAAGTCATGACCGATGGTTTATTGATAGATTGGCTACACATATTCTCGCTTATGAAGACGAAGGGGATATTGTGTTTTTCGAAGGAAACTTCAGTGCTTATGAGGCTGCAAAAAAGGAAAGGCTAGGTGACATATCGCCCAAGAGACCTAGGTTCAAGAATCTATTATAGGATTAATTTTGCCGAATATTAGAAATGCTAAAATAGTAAAAGAGGTTATTCAATTCAAAATGAATAACCTCTTTTTACTTATTATTGGGATTGGAATTAAGTACATAGTTCAATTTAATTCAAATAAGAGGATCAAATAAATCCTTCTCGTTGAAATTAACAAAAGCGCCACTTAGATTTGTTTCTTCTTGGCTGTCTGGCGGAGGGGCCCATTTATTAGTTCTTTGTTCTGTCTCCAAAACTCCAAAATGATCCATGGAATAAAACCTACATAAGGTATAATAGTCAGCAAAAACATCCACCCTGAATTACCAGAATCATGAATTCGCCGAACCATAATGACTATCATAGGCATAAAGGCAATAAGCACATAAAATGCAAATAATACGGCCACTCCTGCCACCACACCTAATCCATCAGTACCATTTTCGTTTGAAAACATTACAAATAAGATACCTGCAAAGATCGAAATAAAAACCAATAATAAAACATTCGCTAACTAAAACCACCAAAACTCTGCCCTCGATGAGCGCGTAGAGAAATCTGTAAACTTTTCAAATCCCATTTTAAAGTACTTAACTAATTCCATGGTTTTGAGCGTATGAGTAAATAACTATTAGAGTTAAAATTCGAATATAAGATTATCAATATACATTCTAGTTGTTATCTCAAATAATATTAGGCTTATTTGATCACTTTCAAACAAAAAGCCCATCAATATTTATATTGACGGGCTTTCTTAAAGTTCATTTTCTAAACCTAAAACTATACAACATTTACGTTGGTAGCGTTTGGTCCTTTTTTTCCTTCCTCTACATCGTAGCTTACTTTGTCTCCTTCTCTGATATCGTCATTAAGACCATTTACGTGAACGAAAACATCTTTTCCACCATCTTCTGGTGTAATAAATCCGAAGCCTTTTGCTTCATTAAAAAATTTAACAGTACCGTTATCCATTGTATTATATATAAAAATTAAGTGACTCGTTAAGCAACATTACTTCCCGTCGTCATTATGTATACGTTCATGTGATAAGAATAGTTGCAAACTGCTCAATTATTTTTTAATTAAACTGAATAATAGCTGGTTTACAATCAATTAGCATCTAGATCTCGGCAAATAAAAGAGGGCAATAATGAAAGATTGTGCTAAATATCTCATAAACATAAAAGCCCGTCAATATTTCTATTGACGGGCTTTCTTAAGATTTATGATCTAAACCTACGACTATACAACATTTACGTTGGTTGCGTTTGGTCCTTTCTTCCCTTCTTCAACATCGTAGCTTACTTTGTCTCCTTCTCTGATATCGTCGTTAAGACCATTTACGTGAACGAAAACATCTTTTCCACCATCTTCTGGAGTAATAAATCCGAAGCCTTTTGCTTCATTAAAAAATTTAACAGTACCGTTATTCATTGTATTATGTATAAAATATTAAGTGACTCGTTAAGCGACATTGCTTCCCGTCGTCGGATATATGACGAAGATACAACACAAAATGTTTCAAATTGGCATTATTAATCGAAAAATTATTTCCCTAAAAAGCAAACAAAACAAATCACCCTAACTTAAAATGCTGCATATCAATTACTTAACAACAAAAAAGCGCTTAGTTCTAATTAGTTTTATTTTTTGTAGATGATGAGACTTTATTCAATTTTGGAGGGAATCAACTATTTTCAGATGTTAAACTGTTAGCTATTAAACGTTTAAACGTCTAAAACCTCTATATCATTTGTATCAAAACCGTATTTCCCTCTTCCATTTCTACTTTTTGCGCAAAGACCAAAGTCATTCGGATCATGGCTCAGGCAAGCATGCAAATTTAATCGCTCACTGATTTTCATTCCTCAACCCAATGTTAGTTCAAAAGGACTAAGTATAAAAAAATCCCAACATCAATTAAGATACTGGGATTTAGACTCCTTAAAAATTAGATATCTGATATCTTCGAGATACCCGACAACTTTTATGCATATTTAACAGAATACTATTGACTATGGTTTTGGGATAAGCGCTTTTGCACTCAATCTCATTTTACCAGTCTTTTCGTCTACTCCTATCAATTTAACCTTTACAGTATCTCCTTCAGAGAACACAGTACTTACATCATTGATCCGTTCGTGTGAAACTTCAGACACGTGAAGTAGTCCTGACTTACCACTAAATTTCACGAATACACCATAAGGCATAACTGAATCAACAACTGCATCATATACATCACCTACAGAAGGCATGAATGTAATCTTATCAATGGCAGCTTTTGCCGCATCGATCGCTGCTTTATCACTACTAGATATAGACACTACACCTTTATCATCTACCTCTTCGATGTTGATTACTGTTCCTGTACTAGCTTGCAACTCCTGGATAATTTTTCCACCTGGTCCGATTACTGCACCGATGAAGGTTTTATCGATAACCAATGTGATCATTCTAGGAGCATGCGGCTTAAGATCTTCTCTCACAGCTGGGATAGCTTTAGCCATCTCTCCTAAGATATGAACTCTAGCTACTTTAGCTTGCGATAATGCTGCCTCTAAAGTTTCGTACGGTAGTCCGTCGATCTTGATATCCATTTGACATGCAGTAATACCGTTGGCAGTACCTGTCAATTTAAAATCCATATCTCCTAATGCATCCTCGTCTCCAAGAATATCAGTAAGTATTGCAATTTTGTCTCCTTCTGCAATCATACCCATTGCTATGCCAGATACTGGTGCTTTGATTTCGATACCTGCATCCATCAATGCCATCGTACCACCACAAACTGTAGCCATGGAAGACGAACCGTTAGATTCTAGAATATCAGAAACGATTCTAATTGTATATGGATTCTCATCCGGAAGAATTCTTCTTATCGCTCTATTCGCTAATGCTGCGTGACCTACTTCTCTCCTACCCGGCCCTCTCATAGGCTTAGTCTCACCTACAGAAAATGCAGGAAAGTTGTAGTGAAGGATGAAGTTGTCAAAGTAATGATCCAGTGCTGTATCGATCATCAATGTATCAGTCTTGCTACCTAGCGTAAGTGAACATAGCGCTTGCGTCTCTCCTCTATTGAAGATTGCAGAACCGTGTGCTGCCGGAAGGTAATCTACCTCACCCCAGATAGGTCTCACTTCGTCAGTCTTACGACCATCAAGTCTTACACCTTCTTCTAGAACCATTGTTCGGATAACATTCTTCTTCAATTTCTCGAAGTATGTACCGATGAAGCCACCGAATTCTTCCATCCACTCTTCTCCTTTATCAGCGAGAATAGCTTCATTAAGAGCTGTTTTAGCAGCTTTCAATCCGTCCTTTCTATCTTCTTTGTTATGTGCACCTTTTGCTACTGCATAGATTGCATCTTTAGCTTTCGCCGCAACTAATGCTTCTACTTCAGCATTTTCTTCAGCTACTGCGATTTCTCTTTTGATAAGCGCTTTATCTCCAACCATCTTCGCAAGATCCAATTGTGCTTGGATTTGTACTTTGATCGCATCATGTCCTACTTTAATCGCTTCGATCAATTCAGATTCTTGACATTCATCAGCTTCACCCTCTACCATCATTACGTTATCCATAGTGGCCGCAACGATAATCTCTAGAGATGCTCCTTTGATTTCAGCTCTTTCTGGATTCACTTTATACACACCATCTATTTTAGCTACTCTTACTTCTGATAGAGGCTCAGCGAATGGAATGTTAGATACTGCGATAGCTGCAGATGCCGCTAATGCTGCATAAGAGTCAGGCATGTTACGATCGTCACCTGAGATTAGGTTAATGATTACTTGCGTATCCATCATGTATCCTTTAGGGAACAATGGTCTGATCGCTCTATCCACTAATCTTGATGTCAAGATCTCGTAGTCAGACAATCTAGATTCTCTTCTGAAGAAGTTACCAGGAATCTTACCCGCAGCTGCGAATTTCTCTTGATAATCCACTGATAGAGGAAAGAATGATTGACCCGCTCTTTCTTCAAAAGCAGACACTACAGAACAAAATAGCATAGTGTTTTCCACTTTTACGACTACAGAACCATGTGCTTGAGTGGCTAACTTGCCAGTTTCGATTGTTACTTCTTTGCCATCAGGCAATTTGAATGAAGTAGTTGTAGGAATTTGATTTCCCATAAATGTTAATTAATTAAACGATTACTTAATTGAAAAATACTGATCATTAACGTTGTTGAGGAATTGATATCTTTTTATATAAATCCAATAGTCAAAAGAACTTCGACTAGACAATATGATTGTGAGTGGATCTAATTGATAACGGGTCAACAGTTAGAAATGTTTCAGAGCGTTTTTAGCTTTCTCTACGCTCGTATACAGTTTTATCTTCTTTATTTCGATGCGAAGATAATTATTTTTATCAAAGGGATATTACATATTATATTTTGGACACATTTCAAATTGTCGCATATTGGAAATTGATATATATAAATAAAAAATATGAATGGAGATATGATAAAGTCAATATCATAAAGCAGTTTTGCGATTTGACGATTCTGCGATTCTTCAAAAAACCAATTAAAATGCTTGAATATATTATTAGCAAAGCTCATTTCGAAATGCACTCTATATTTTCATGTTATTTAAAATGAAAATGTAAAACTCACCTATCTTAATGAGTATCATACTTAAAACAAATCAAATCTTTCAATGCTGTGAATATAATTCTGGAGAATGGTTTCAGCCTCCAATGTAGAGATTCTTAAATGTTGTAAAATTGGAGAAACATTTATTTTCCCTTTTCCCCTTCTTTCAATATTCACTTTCTCTAATGTCAAGTATTGATGTTGCTCTTTCTTATTGAAATAGATATGTATCCTAGTATATGCAAAACCCTGACCTAGATTAAGATTACTTATAAACCCTATAATGTTTGCGTCTTGGATTTGCTTTTCGACATACTTAACAGATGCTATATGTTCAAATTGTTCTGAAAGTGTAAACTTTGGGTACCAAGAATTGAATTTAGCTGAAAATGGTATCAAGCTGTAGTTTTTACCTGTCCTTATTGCTAAGGCAAATATAATAGCTAACTCTAGCATCCATACAATAACCAAAATTATCCCCGCAAACAAAATTCCAAACATAGACCACGCACCATCTGATGCCAATTGATTGATTGAACTAAAGAAGGAAAAATCAGGTAATAATATCCAGGACAGGTGAGCCAAATAACCAGAAAGAGTAATACCTCCTTCCTTAAAAAACAATAACAAATAGGCTACCCAGTGAAAATAGTAGGTAAATATTACTACTATACATACCAAAAGTATACGATTTTTCTTTCCTGTAATTCTAAAAATCCTAATTAATAATCTAGCACTTAGACCAATTGCCATAGCTAAACCGATCGCTACAAAAAATGTTATATGAGGAAATGGAATAAAATAAACCAATGACGCGTACAAAAAACCTAAAATGATTGAACCTACAATACCAACTCCTAAAGGAATAAGCATTTTATTGAGATTTAAGTTATTCGTTTCTTGGTAAAAATTCAAGTGATTCATGTTGATTGATTATGGGATTAGAAGCAAATTTATAATTTATTTAGTAAATAAATATAAAAGATCTACCACACAAAAAACAAAGAAGCCCGTTGATTTCACTCAACAGGCTTAAAATTCTATTTTAAATAATTTCTTACTTCGGCATTACTTTGACTGACTTTACAATCTGACCATTATTAGTATATGTCTTAAAATATACACCAACTGGCAATCCTGTTGAATTTATTTCAGTTGAATTTGTAGCAACTACCCTACCCATAGAATCGTAGATAGTCACTCGATCATAAGCAATATCAATATCTTGTTCAACTGTGTTTGTGCTTACACCTACGCCTCCTACAGTATAATACCCATTACCTTGGAATCTAAATTTAATGGTAACAAACTCTTCATTTGCAACTGAAGATATTACATCTAGATTTACCCATTGCGGTTCTTCACCTACCAGTATTTCATTACTTGTATATAACCCTACGAAATTCTCTGAATAAAAATCTACTTCTTCAATATTAGGCATCAGTATCGTTACTTCATAATCATTTGGTGATCCCCCTTCATTTTCAATCCAATAGACTCTATCTATCCATTCTATATCGTCAGAAATATTAATCATATTTGTATTCGATGATAACTCACTTGTAAAGCAAGATGGATCGAAACCGTTTATATTTTCAATTATTGCGTAAACACTATCGTTTGTTGCAAAATAGATTGACTCGTTTTCATTTATTTCTGATTGAAATTTATTATTAACATCAACGTATAGTGGGAAAAATCCATCTTTATATATTATCAAATTAGGAAGTTCACTTGTACTTACGACATCTCCAAAATTTGGACATCCATTAACGTTATCCGCTCTTACTACAATTGTACTATTATAACCCACTTCTGATGAAACGGTGATATCATCATATGTATAATCATTATTATCAAAACAAGTCTGAATAATAAGGTTACTTTCTCCATCATAATCAAATGGAGTATCAAATACGATATCATTTATTCCATTCACAGATGTGTATGTTCCAGAATAAACTTCTTCAAACGCTAAGCCTCCAGCACTGTTTCCATTAAATTGTGAGATAGTAGTATGTGCTATACTCATTGTAAAGTCTACATAATTTTGACCGCCAGTATTGACCACATCATATGCTATTTTCTCTATAAGCCCAGATCCTACACCCGCATTTTTTAGCATATCAGCCCTATATAACATTTGTGATCTTGCATTCTCATAAAATCTAGCAAAAGGAGCTATTGATTGCTTATTTCCTTCACCAACATTAATTGCTCTTATCGTTGATTCTGTTCCAAATTCAATATCGTTGTCAACAATATTTATCACAAGAGTATCCACTCCTGTTTTGGCCTCAGTAACAAGATTCAACTGTAATGTCTTATCCCCATTTACAACGGCATCATCCAATATGATTAAATCAAACTCAACCATATTGTCTCCAGCTAATAATGTAGCTTCTTTAATTTCTAAGATAAAATCATCTCCCTCAACAGCGGTAGAGGATTGATCAATAACCAAGCTCATATTGACATCTTCTTCAAATAAAATCATAGTACCTACCATCAACTTACGAGATTGCGAAGCATTACATTGATCATCAGAAAATCCAAAATCTAATGCAGTATCGATCGAAGACAGACTCAGTATTGGCTTATTCAATGCACTTAGATCAAACTTATAGTTGTCAGTGTAGTAAAATCCATTTCTTTCACCATTCAACAAATACATTTCATCATTAAGAATAAATGAAGCTGGTGCCCACCTTGACTCACCCGGATGCGGAGGAAGAGCTGTCCACTCATCAGGTATTGGTTCGTACAACCAAAATTCTCCAGTTTCCATATTACTATGATTATCACCATCTCCACTTAGGATTAGTCCTAGTCCATTATAAGACATTTGAGTACCTGCCACTCTTCCCTCGGATGGAAGAGTTTGAACTTCTATCCATGTATCATCTAGAGTATTGTATCTATACCATTGATTAGAAATAAAATCATCACCATGACCAAAACCTACATATACATATTCACCGTCTGTAAATTGGAAAGGATGATGCCTTGGTGCAGCTGGAAATCTTTCTCTTTCTTCCCATTCATTATCATCTATATTGTAAACCCACCAATCATTAGAGTTTCCATTTGGCGTACCTCCTAGCCCTACATAAATTTCACCATTAAGTGCAACCATAGCTGGATGTATACGTGGCTCACAATCACAACTAGCAAGTTGTGTCCATGCATCTGTAACGGGGTCATACTCCCAGAGATCATCTTGCCGTACTCCACCTCCTAAACCAAATCCAAAATATGCTTTACCGTTCCATACTTCTCCGATTGCAAACCCTCGAGCTGTCCCTGGGAAGTCTTCTTTTTTTGTCCACTCGTCAGCATCTGGATCATAAGAATAAAAGGAAGCTGAAGCTCCTGATGCATTAGTACCAGCTACTATATAACCCGTCCCATCTATGGCAAATGCAAAAGAATGATCTGTATTAAAGTTATCTGGTAGTGAGGCTATAGATTTCCATTCTTGCCCAAAACATAGAATAGATGAAAAAAGTAAAATAAGTAAGTAGATGTGTTTCATTTGTGTTTTTTAGTATCTATTATTAACTGATTAAATCCAATAGGTTATGAATGAACTAGTGGTTAGAAAGTTCTTAAAAATCATAAAAAATCACTAAAAGTCGTTAACACTGTTAATTAACAATTAACAGCGATTCAGAGTCAAACTAAAATAATCTGATTTAGAGCAAATTATAAACAGCTGCAAAAAATAAGTTTACAGCTATTTATATATTTGCAAAAAACATAATATTATGAATAAAGGTAAAAAAAAGAAAACTTGCCAAGGCTAAATCTTTGACAAAGAAATTAAAGAAGTCACAAAAATCTCCACACTACTTGCTTTTGAGTAGGATTAGACAAACTATTGACCACTTTATTCCTGACAAATAAGTATAAAAATAAATCTACAAGAACTTTGACGTGTATAATTAAAATAAAAGTTGTAACTCGCTAATTAATTACATTTTAAAAGATTAAGAATTTACAACATCTACCTATGAAAACACTTCTACTATTTATTGCACTACTTACCTCTACATTTACATTTAGCCAGTCACTGCCTATCGATTTTGAAGCTGACGTAACCACTTCTAACTTCATAGATTTTGATGGTGGGATAGCATCCGTAATAGCCAATCCACAACTAAGTGGTATTAATACAAGCCCAACTGTAGCTCAAATTATCAGAGATGGAGGACAACCCTGGGGAGGCAGTAAGATTGAATTAACTAATAACTTGGACTTTAGTACATTAAATTCTATTACGATGAAAGTCTATAGTACAGCACCTATTGGGACTGTTATTAAATTCAAACTAGAAAGTTCAAGTAATAGTACAGAAAGAGATATGACCACTACCACCACAAATGAATGGGAAACACTGACTTGGGATTTCACTGGAACCCCACCAGACCTAAAGTCTATTGTTTTTATGTTTGATTTTGGTAATGTAGGTGATGGTTCTGTGAATTCTACTTATCTATTTGATGATATTCAACAGACATTTGGAGGAGAACAGATAGATTTTCCTGTAGATTTCGAAAGCATGACAACTAATTATATGATGACCGATTTTGGAGGAAATGTCTCTTCTCTTATTATCGACCCTGAAGATGATACAAACCATGTTATACAAGCGATAAAAACTGATCAAGCGGCTACATGGGCAGGCACTACAATAGGAACACCCGCCGGTTTCGCAACGAATATCCCTTTTCAATTGACAAATTCTAAAATGAATATAAGAATTTGGTCTCCTGAAGCTGGTACTCCAATCAGACTAAAAGTAGAAGACTCTAGTGACCCAACCCACACTTGTGAGACGGAAACACAAACTACCACTGCGCAGCAATGGGAAACATTAGTATTTGACTTCAACAATCAAGCAACGGGTACTGAATCATTAAGTGTTGGTCTATCTATGGGATGGACATATAACATGGCTTCCATCTTCTTTAATTTTGGAACAGAAGGTTCTGCTGCAGGAGAAAAGACTTATTATTTTGATGATGTTAAATTCGGAGATCTAATCAGTTCGGTAGATTTGGTAAACTTTACAAAAGTAAATGTATATCCAAATCCAACCTCTGACACTTGGAATATTGAATCAAACACAGCAGAAATTTCTTCATTGGAATTAATAGATCTACAAGGACAGGTTGTCTTCAAAAGTTATTCAAATCAAAACAATCAAAGTATTGAAGCATCTTCATTTCCAAATGGAGTATACTTTTTAAGAATCACATCAAATTCAGAGAGCCTGATTAAAAGAATCATTAAAAGATAAATTTCAAAATCTTTTAAACACGTTATGGATAAGGCACTACAAACCATGGTAGATAACATGCCTGAGAAAACGGGTGAATATCTTGATGCGTGGAAGGCTATTCTGAATACAAAACAATTCAAAAAGCACGCAGATACCGTTAAATTCTTGAAGAAAGAAGATAAGGTGACTCATGGATTCGCTAATACCATCGTCAGTTTGTTCAGAAAGGATAATGAAGGCCCTGCAGATCTAGTAGCGGATCAATACAAAGGAAAAGAATCCCTCCTTCCAATATATGACAGCATCCTAAAAATGGTAACGGCTTTTGGTTCTGATGTTGTAGTAGTTCCAAAGAAAACAAGTGTAAGTATTATTAGAAAGAAACAATTCGCATTAATCAAACCTGCAACAAAAACTAGAAAAGATCTTGGAATAAAGAACAACGATAAGCCTATAACTGAAAGCCTTGAG
Organism: Halioglobus sp.; assembly: GCA_047628935.1. Classification (GTDB taxonomy): domain Bacteria; phylum Bacteroidota; class Bacteroidia; order Chitinophagales; family Saprospiraceae; genus CAJXUU01. The sequence continues at coordinate 39,392 of JBLHWH010000026.1, forward strand.
AGTTTTGGACCATTTAGTACGATGCGCACACATAGAGTCAGACTTTCAGAAACGAAAGAGGTAGATCAAGAATTAAAATCTTGGTTACAAGAAGCATATACTAAAGCTGAATAGTACCTATTATTTCCCCTTAGGCTTCCATGCTCCCTTCAACCCAGCTGTTTTATTAAATACCATTTTATCCGCTGTAGAGTCTGGATCTACACAATAGTACCCTTTCCTTAAGAATTGGAATTGCTTTCCAACCTCCGCTCCCACCAATGAAGGCTCCATAATTGCAGCATTCGCATGCAATGAATCTGGATCTACAAAATCAAGAAAGTCTATTCCTTCGTGACTATCCGGTGCAGGATCAGTAAATAAATGACCTAAATTTCGAACTTCACAAGGCACTCCCCCATTAACTGGCACAAAATGTAAGGTACCTTTTGGTTTCACTCCTGACACATCATGACCACTCTTACTGTTTTCATAATAGGTACAGTACACCTCCTCTAGTTCACCAGCTTCATTGTTCTTAAACCCTGTACAATGCACTATAAATGCGTGCTTCAACCTTACATCTCTCCCTGGACTCAATCTATAGAATTTCTTAGGGGCATCCTCCATGAAGTCTTTTCTCTCGATCCATAGTTCTTTGCCAAAAGGTATTTCTCTTACTCCTGCCGTTTCGTCACCATCATTATTGTTAGCGGGTAACATCTCGCCACCTCCCTCGTAGTTAGTGATGATTAGTTTAACTGGATCTTCTACTACCAAGGCACGATTAGCCTTCTCATTAAGAACATCACGTACACAAGATTCTAAAAGATCGAATTCTATAAGATTCTCTCTTTTTGTCATACCCACTTTATCAATAAAGGTTCTTATTGCTGCCGCAGGATACCCTTTTCTTTTTAAAGCACTAATAGTAGGCATCCTTGGATCATCCCATCCTGAAACAACTCCTTGATCAATCAATCTGAGCATTTTTCGTTTACTGGTGATCATGTACTCCACATTCATACGAGAAAACTCAGTCTGACCACTTGGATATATCTCTAAATTATCAATAAACCAATTGTAAACAGGTCTATGGTGGATAAATTCTAATGAACACAATGAATGCGTGATATTCTCAATACTATCACTCTGGCCATGCGCATAATCATACATCGGATAGATACACCATTTGTCCTCAGTTCTATAATGATGCGCATGTTTGATACGATACATCAATGGATCACGCATAAGCATATTGGGTGAAGTCATATCGATTTTAGCTCTCAAAACCATAGCTCCATCAGGGTGTTTCCCATCTTTCATTTCTCTAAATAAGGAGAGATTCTCTTCTGGAGTTCTGTCTCTATATTTATTTCCCGCTCCAGGTATATTGGGCTTTCCTTTTTGCTCTGCAATCTCGTCAGGAGTACTAGGATCTACATAGGCCAATCCCTTATTGATAAGGTCTTCCGCCAAAAGATATAGCTGATCAAAGTAGTCAGAAGTAAACTTCACCTCACCATTCCAATTGTATCCTAACCAATTGATATCGGCCTTTATTGCCTCTACGTATTTGGTATCCTCAGTTGTAGGATTTGTATCATCGAATCTTAGATTACAAATACCACCAAACTTTTCCGCCATTTCAAAATTCACACAAATAGCCTTTGCATGTCCTATATGTAAAAAACCATTTGGCTCAGGCGGAAACCTTGTTGCGACGGCTCCTTCGTGTTTCCCACTAGACAAATCATTAGTTATGATTTGTTCTATAAAATTGAGAGGTTCTTTATTATTATCTGTGTTATCCATTGTCTATACTTTTTTGGTAAGTCGTGACACTCATTAATTTAAGTCAATAAAAACTACATTTTCTCTGGCATCTCGATTCCGAGAAGATTCATTGCTTTTTCCAGCACTTTTGCAACAACACTACTCAATTGTAGTCTGAATGCTTTTGCTTCTTCTGTTTCCGCTGTCAAAATTCTTACCTCATGGAAAAACCTATGGTACATTTTCCCAAGATTATAACAATAGTTCGCAATCGAAGAAGGATCGTAATTTTCAGCTGCTGTCTTTACCAAGTTCGGAAATTCTACAACTTCTTTGAGCAACGCAAGTTCGAATTCATTGAGTTCCTTATAACTATCGAAAGAACCAAAATCATTATTTTCAAATTTTCTAAGGACAGACTGTATTCTCACAAATGCATATTGGACATAAGGACCAGTTTGACCTTGCATATCCACAGATTCTTTAGGATCGAAAGTCATTCCTTTTTTAGGCTGAATCTTTATGATCATGAATTTCAGTGCTGCCAGTCCGATCTTTCTAAGAACATCTTCTTGTGCCTCTTTGTCCATTTCAGATATCTCACCACGATCAAGAGATCCCATTCTAGCTTCATCAATCACTTCTAGCATAATATCATCCGCATCTACGACAGTTCCTTCTCTTGACTTCATTTTACCGCTAGGCAATCCTATCATTCCATAAGAAAGATGATGTAACTCTTCTGCATATGGCTCTCCGAGTCTTTTTAATATCTCAAACAGTACTTTGAAGTGATAATCTTGCTCATTACCAACAACATAGACCATCTTCTCAACTCCAAAATTAGCATTTCGAACCATAGCTGTTCCGATATCCTGGGTCATATAAACTGCTGTTCCATCACTTCGAAGAACTATCTTTTTATCCATTCCAACATCTTCGAGGTCGATCCATACAGATCCATCATCTTGACGGAAAAACACCTCTCTCTCTAGCCCTTCGTCAACGGTCTTCTTACCTAACAAGTAAGTATCAGACTCGTAATACAACTTATCAAAATCAACACCGATGCTTTTGTATGTTTCATTGAATCCATCATAGACCCAAGAATTCATTATCAACCATAGGTTTCTGATTGACTCGTCTTTTGCTTCCCATGAGAGTAACATATCCTTAGCTTCATTCCCAAGGATAGAATAATCATTGAAGTATGTATTCTTGTATTTTCCAAAGAAGTCCCCCTCTGATTGTTCTCCTTTTTTAAGATCGGTTAATACTTCTTGACCTTTTTCTGACTTTTGCCATTCAGCATATTCAGCTTTGAATTTCTGCTCAAAAAGAACGTAGTATTTACCCACAAAATGGTCTCCTTTTGTATTTGTGGATTCTGGTGTTTCGCCATTTCCGAACTTCTTCCATGACAACATGCTTTTGCAAACAGAAATGCCTCTATCATTAATGATCTGAGTTTTTATAACATCATATCCCGCAGCATCTAAGATCTGACTACACGACCATCCGAGAAGTATATTTCTGATATGTCCAAGGTGAAGTGGTTTATTAGTATTAGGTGAAGAGAATTCTACTAGTACTTTTTTTCCATTTCTTGGATGTCTTCCAAAGTCTTCAATTCTACTGACTTCTGTTAAATGGCGTTTCCAGTAGTCATGTGTCAAGCTGAAATTCAAAAATCCCTTGACTACATTATAACTCTCCACTGAAGAAAGATTTTCAACTACATATTCCCCTAGTTTGTTACCTAACTCAACAGGATTACTCTTGAGTGCTTTAACAAATGGAAATACAACAACAGTGTAATCACCTTGAAATTCCTTCCTCGTCTGGCTTATCAAAATCGATTCTTCATTCGCAGAATGATCATAAATACTGGCTAAACCACTTACTATTGAAGACTGTATATCTTGTAAAACTTTCATGTATTGTATATTCTAAATTTCTTTAGCAAAATGTTCAGTTAACTAATTTTTCGGAATACAAAGATAGCTTTATTGTAATTATATAGCAGTGTTATCTAAACATTACTAGTTCCATCAAATTCTTAACAATCTATTATACTTGTAAACATCTATAATTTAGCTTCTCACATGATATTTGTGTTATTAATAAACCACAATTTATACATCATGTCAAATAAAATTTATTTATCGATTGGTCTAATTCTATTCATACTTATGCCACTTTCTGTGATCAAGGCAATCTGGGTATCAACAGTTGGTAGATTGATTAGCAATGTTGAAGGACTATTGTCTAATAATTCCGAAGACCAAGGTAGTTTGTTATGTTAAAATGATAACAACAGTTTCTATTTAGTTCCTACTCGACTTTTGAAAACAATAAGCATTTACTCTTGTAATAGAACCACATGTTCTGATTCCTAAACTAAAAAAAGGGACGCCAACAAAATCGATTGAGTGGTCAGCGCCCCACGTTCAAGGGATAGGTTTATCGTAATCATGGTATTGGGTGATACCACGTTGCATTTGCTAAACACTGTATACATATCAACTTTTCTGCCAACTGTGTCAAAAACGATGCACATAATTCAAGGATTAATATATATTTGCACCCTTCTAAAAACCAACAATCATCAGAAATCCAGCACTTTACGATTATCCATTGTGATATATAAATATTTTAATACGTCTAAGGCCAAATAATTAATGAAGAAAA
>JBLHWH010000027.1:0-43512 GCA_047628935.1 Halioglobus sp.
GATCAGTCTGTGATACTTTGAGAAAAAGAAATCTAAACATGCATTCTTACATGATCCAAATAATTCAAACTTAGCCTTTTTTGCTACCTGAGTAGTTACCAAAAAAGTACAACAATGAAAATATCATTCAATATATATGGACAATAACAATCTGTCAATATAGAAGATGGAAATACGCATTTGCTACGAGTTATTCGAGATTTAAATGGGACGAAATTTGGCTGAGGCAAAGCCGCTTGTTGGACATTTACATTGCATGTAAATGGTGAAGCATTTTGCTCTTGCTCTATGCTGCAAAATTGCAGAAGGAAAGATATAACTACCATCGAAGGATTGGGTACAGTTGATCATCCGCACCCTGTGCAACAAGCATGGGTCGAGCATGTAGTTTCTCAATGTGGATACTGCCAACCCGGATTTATGATGGCAACGGTTGCGTTGATCAATAAAAATCCAAATCCAAGCTTGTACAGAAAAAGCGGGCTACACGGATGAATTTTCGGAAGGCAGAGCCATGGGGTTTGTCGCTTCGATAGATGCTGGTTCACCTTGTGCTCAGATAGCAGAAGTATCCATTGTTGATGGTCAAATCAAAGTGCATAAAGTAACGGTTTCTTTTGATTGCTGGGTCGCTGTGAATCCTGACCAAGTTAAATCCTAAATAGAAGATTGTATTTGTATGGGAAGGGCGCATTTCAAATTGGCGCATATTGGAAATTGAAATATTTAAATAAAAAACATGAATGGAGATATGATAAAGTCAATATCATAAAGCAGTTTCGCGATTTGACGATTCTACGAATCTGAAAAAAAATAAAAGGCTTGAATATATTATTAACTCAAGTTTCCCACTTTCTAATAACCTGAAAATCAGTTAATAGTATATTGCAAAAAAAAAATCGTACAGGTAGCTGTCTAACTAACTATATTTGAGTAAGGTACAATTAAATTCTAGTGATTTTAAAAACATATGTTATGCAGCAATTCAAAAGTATCCATAAATTATCAGAGATTTCTGTTTGTTCGACTTCAAATGAAATGTTATTCTCCAGTTTTACTCGTGTGCTTAAATCATTTAGGCTTAATGGTATCAATAGAATGTTAAATTCAGTGAAGGGAGTTGGGCTATCAGCTGGTCATATGTTTCAGGTTATTTTCATTCTCCCTTTTGTTAATGTTGACAACATTCATAGATTGTTTCGAAGCGGACTAGCTTCGCAACTTAAAGGGGGTGACAATACATACTACCGTTTTTTGAATAAACCATTAGTGCCGGGGAGAAAAAATCTAACTGCGTTTGTAAACCAGTATGTGAAAGCTAGTTTCCGAGTGAGTACTTTGGATAAGGCCATAAGCAGCCCAAGTTGCTTAATCTGTGATGATTCATTATTGGAAAAGAGAGGCTAGAAGATAGAATCCATTTGCAAATTTTTTGAACAGTGTACCCCTAAATACATTCTAGGGTTAAAACTCTTGGTATTAGGATTATGGGATGGAAAGCGTTTCGTTTCATTAGATTTCTCCTTGCGTAATGAGTCAGAAAAGAAAAAGAATAGAGGATTAAAATCCAATCAGCTGAAATTGCAGCATTCTAATGACAGGCCAAATGATAGGCCTGGTCAGCAAAGGATCGATGAGGGTGCTGTAAGTAAAATTGCTATTGTGACTCAAATGATACGACGAGCTATAAAGAATGGACTAAGAGTGGAATACATACTTGCTGATTCTTGGTTTATATCAGAGATTCATAAAGAATATTTAGGCAATTGGATCAGCAAGCAAGGTAACGCTCAACATTATAGGATTGATGAAAACAAATCGAACAGTGCATATAGGGAGCAAAATTCACAAAATAAACACACTGCCGGACATCTACCGCAAATCAATAAAGAGATGTAAAAAGCTCAATTATAAATACATACTGCTGACTGCGAATTACAAGGGAGTCTATATGGAAATATATTTAGTCTGTATGGACAGCAGAGTTGGAAGCTTTTAGTAAACACAAAGAGCAAAGATGCATTTATAAAATCAATGGAGATATACCAGATAAGATGGTCAATCGAAGTGTTTTTCAAAGAATGCAAGCAATATCTGAATCTGGTAAATGTCAATCTACAAATTTTGATGCACAGATAGCTACTACTTCATTGTGTCTTATGAACTATATATCCCTAGATCCTGTAAAGCGGATTGATGATTATGAAAGTATTGGCAATATTTTCTTACATCAAAAAGATCTGATAGTTAAAGATCATATGGTGAAGAAAATTTGGAACCTTATCATTACAATATATACAGAGGTCCTGGCTCAGTTAGGTGTCGATTTGGATATTTTTCTCCATGCGATCATTAGTTCGCAAAATATAAAATCGCAACATTTATGATGTATGCCTTACTCTAATGAAATTAGATCAATATCTCGATCCTTCAGAAAGCTAATTTGGGTAGAAAACTTGAGTTGGGTAATATGCTTTACAGGATCAAATTTATCTTCTTTCTTCAGATAAGTGTCTTCAAGAATAAGTAGATATATCATTTTTATACAAATGACATGCGCTGCGAAATTTCGATTCGTGAAATAAATTCACAAAATATTTAAAAATAATCCTCACGCCGTACCTCTCTATATATCAACAACTTACATGCTGAAAATAGAAACTTGTTGCAAAATAATTTCATATTTAAAATATAAATAATACGTAACTGACTACTGTTGGTATGCAATTTGCAAATACTGATGTACAGACTGTCAATTAGTTATGTATGATAGGAAATTATAATTCGATCATATAATCCACAGACTGGGAGCAGAATAATTATCATATATCAAACAACAGTGAGTTATGAAAAATATAAAAACAAATTTGAAGCGAGTACTCTTTGCTAGCTTATTGATGGTTTTAGGATTGACTACAACTAGTGCATCGACTACAAACGCTATCAAGTTTATGGATGTGAAAGTGGAGGAGGCTTTGGCCAAGGCAAGTGCCGAAGGAAAACTCGTCTTTATGGACTTCTACGCCAGCTGGTGTACGCCTTGCAAATGGATGGAAAAGACCACCTTCGCAGATACAAGGATAACATCTGCCCTCAATGAAAACTTCGTATCTATCAAAGTAAATATAGATAATATAGAAGGGTTCCAGATGAAGAATAAATATGAAGTCAACTATCTACCTACCATACTGATCTTAAACTCTAACGGTAAGATGGTAGAGAGAATAGAACAAACGATGGTTGCGGATGATTTAATAGGAATCCTAGAGATACATAATTCGCCAGAAAACAAGGTGATCATTAAGCATGACTTTAATCAATCGCCAAAGCGGATCAATGGGGCCGAAGATGCAGAAGAGGAGGATCCATGGAAAATCAGTCAAGATGACTACAGAAGATATCAAGCCTCCGAGGGAAAGCGAAATTTTCGTGTCCAAACAGGTGTATACACTGACTATACAGATGCTCATGAACAAGTACAATACCTAAGGAACACTTTCATAGAACCGATCATGGTGATGAATGACTTCAAGGGAGATAAGGTATTATTCAAAGTTATGCTCGGACAGTTCAAGACAGCCGGCGAAGCGCAGAGCTTCTGCAAAATATTGAAGACAAACTTCAAAATAGATGCTATTGTCAATTAGCAATTTAGTTATAAAGACACAACAATTTGTCTCATTCTATTGATTTAGGGTGGGGCATTTTTTTTGCTGCCATAAAACAACAACTTAGTTGATAACAACGGGCTCTAATTGATTAATTATCATAATTAATTGATTTACAACCCATACCGATATTTTGCATTCTGAGAATTAATCTATTATATTTGGAAAGAGGAAGATATTCGGGAGTATAACCACATTAGAAAAGTACAAAAAAGCTGCAACTGAAAGTATTATAAAAATAATCAAAATTATACTGATCATTTTTTCAGAGTATTGATGGGCTCGAAGCCAAATAATAGAGACCTAACGAAATAGCAGAATCAAATACAACTGGAATTATTATCTATAAACATATTAGTTTTAATCACAAGAGCATTGCTAAAAAAATATTATATTTGACTAAACGCAAAACAAAAAAAGTCCTTTGTCACTATGGCTACGGATTTACAATAACTATTCATGCAGTAACGAGGTAAATACCAATCGATCCATCGGATCAGTCAGGCATACTTTCTACTCATCTAGAAATAACAGCTTATCGTTGGTCTTTTGAGGACATTTTAATAATAATAATAATAATATCATGAAAGGTCTTATTTTGTTTTTGTCGATTGTTCTAGTAGTAAATTTAAGTGCGCAAGAACCTATTAGTACAGAGAAGATTTTCAAATTAGAAATGCTACTTGAAGGTGATTTACCTGATAGCATTAAGATGGATCTATATATAAGTGAGATTAAGGAAATTGATCCATGGATAAGTCACGTCCCATTTCAATTGGCAGAAAAGGGATTGGCCTACTCAAAATCTATTGGTGATCAACTTTTTATAGGTAAAATGCAAAAAATGTTAGGCTTATTCTATGATAAGGTTAGTAACATAGACACCGCTATTATTTTCTATGAACAAGCATTAGTGAATTTTGAAAACTCAAATGACATCCATCATGAGATAGAGTGTCATCTTACATTAGGGGAAATATATGCAGTATCAGATAATTTTGAAAAATCTTTGAATCACTGTTATAGTGCTCTTGAATTGTCTAAAGGAAGAAATGACGAAGAAGGGATAGGAAGGGCCTATACTAGAATTGGAAGAACTATGATTAATTCTGGTGGAATTGGCGAAGCTCTTCCTTTTGCAATAAAAGCAAGGGATATCTTTTTGAAATTTGATAATATTAATGGCTTCCAGCAAGCGCTTCGGGTCATTTCTGATTGTCATTACCTATTGGATGATTATAAAAAATCAATCAAGGTTTCAAATGAAATTATAGCTATTAATGAAAACGACTCCTTAAATACTGATTTGATGACAAAATCCGAGGATTATGAAATAAGAGGAAGTATTCACTCAGCATTTGGTCAATTTGCATTAGCCGCCAAAGATTATAAAAAGGCTAGGGAAATATATATATTAAGTTCTACTCCTGATACCCAAAACTTAAATGCCATAAATTGGGGTGAAGCAATTCTATTTTTTAATAAAAAAGAATATAATAAGGCAATTAAACTTTTCAAAAAGGTACTGAAAGTGGAAAATGAAGCAAATAGAACTAATCGTTCTCATTTTGTTACCGAGTCACTATCCCAAGCATATGCTGAATTGAGTCAATATGATTCTGCTTATCATTATATAATGCTGCATAAAATGATCTCTGTTGTACAGAAAAAACATGAAACAGGAATGCAAATGGAGGAGCTAAAAACAAAGTATGAAACAGAAAAGAAAGAAGCAACGATATATGCACAAGAAGAAGAGTTGACGCAACAAAAAATTATTCAGTGGTCTATTTTTGGGTTCGCTGGGATTCTTGGATTACTGTTTTTTCAATCTTTTCGAAATTCAAAATTGAGAAAAATTGCAAATGAAAAGTTGCGAGAAGTTAATGTCAAGTTAGAATCAAAGAATTCAGAAAACGAACTTCTGCTGAAAGAGATCCATCATAGAGTGAAGAACAACCTTCAAACAATATCCAGCTTACTTAGCTTACAATCAGAAAGCATTAGTGACAAGAGCGCTTTTGATGCAGTACAAGAAAGTAAAAACCGAGTTACTTCCATGGCACTTATCCATCAAAAACTATATCAAGGAGAAAACCTTGCAGCAATTGAGATGCGCGATTATTTTGAAACCATTGGAAAAGCGATCATCGATAGTTTTGGAGAAAAGGCCGAAAATATTTCCTTAAAAGTGGAGATGAAAGATGTCGAATTGGATGTAGATACTGCTGTTCCTGTTGGCCTCATTACAAATGAATTGATTACCAATTCATTAAAACATGCCTTTCCCAATAAACAAAAAGGTCAAATATTAATTACCTTGGAACAGGAAGAAAATGGTTTGCTGAAATTGACAATTGCAGATAATGGCCAATCCACTAATAACGAATCAGTTGTTAAAAAAGAAAAGGGGTTTGGTACTTTACTTATACAATTACTGACTACTCAATTAGGAGGTAAATTAGATAAATCAAACGAGACAGGAACCTCAACCATGATTCAGTTTTCTCCGCAAAATAAATCGGTGGCTTAATTAAACCCAATATGACAAAAAACCATATTCCAAAGATTCTGATGGTAGAGGATAATATGATCATCGCTGCTGATATCTCTATGCAACTCACCAAACTCGGATATGAAGTCGTTGGGATAAGTACACGTGGAGAAGATGCGCTCAAAATGATTGAAATTAATCAACCAGATATCGTACTGATGGATATTGTGTTGAGTGGAAAAATGAATGGGATTGAAGCTGCCCAGATCATTTTGGAAAAATTTCAGGTTCCGGTAATTTTCCTAACTTCAAATTTTGATGATGCGACATTTCAGCAAGCAAGCGCTGCAAGGCCATATGCTTTTATTTCGAAACCTTTTCAGAAGTCTAACTTAGAGCGCACCCTTAAACTGGCGTTCCAGCGCATCGCAGTAGAACAGGAGTCAGAGCCCATATCGGAACCTACTGACCATGTCTCAACAATGGAAGATCGACTGTTCATTAGACATAATGATCAAATGGTCAAAGTATTACTTGCGGATATTTTATATGCAGAAGCCGATAGGAATTATTGCAAGATACATACGGAAAACCAAACCTACATATTATCTGTTCCGCTCCGGAATGTGGAGGCCCAATTACCATCAAATGCCTTTTATCGTGTGCATCGTTCTTTCGTAGTAAATCTCCAAAAGATTGATGCAATTAGTGAATATCATGAATTCCTTACTATTCAGTCAATCCGAGTTCCTGTCTCACGAAGACTGAAAGAAGAAGTGACAAAACGGCTAAAAATAATTTAGAATTTCAAGACACTTTTTTTACTACCCTCCATTATTATACCGCTCGGGAAGAATATACTACCATTGGGACTTTTTCTATAATTTCATTAAATATAATGCACATCTTGTTTTGATATTAACAACCCAGGCACGCTCTGTTTTGATCATTAAATATTCTTTACACTCTTGGAAAGTACAATTACCTAAAAGGAAAACACTATGTTTAAATATACCACACCTAAGATTCTGATTCTTGGAAATCAAATGATAATTGCAGCAGATGTATCTCTACAATTTACAAAAATGGGATATAATGTAATTGGAATCATTAACCAATTTAAGGGTGTTTTGAAATTAATAGAGGAAAATCGACCAGATATTGTCTTGATGAATATTGAAAACAATGGAAAGGCAAATAGTTTGAACGTCGCTCGGTACATTTCAAAAAAAATCCACATTCCTATAGTTTTCTTATCTGCAAATTCTAGCGAAGACCACTTCAAAGAAGTCCTTGAAATACAACCTTACGCTCATATCAATATACCTTTTAAAATAAAAGACTTAAAAAGAGGCATTGAGACCGCTTTAAGTCGAATGGGCGCATAGGAATTGTGACTTAGGAATGGTTCAATAAAAAAGTTACATTTCTGTGCTTTATCTCATTCCACACTACTGCCTTAAAATATTTTATGTAAAAAGCACACATTGGGCAGATTATACCATTTGAATTCATAATTCACTGTTTCCAAGAATAGTTGCACTGTCTATCTTCTTCAAATTTTAAAGTGAAATCTCACTGTTCCAAAGGAATATGCTGTCCAATAAAAAATAGACATTCAAAAAACCATTCAGACTCCTATCTATACCATTCGGGGTATTAATAAATACCACTCGGACAGTGGCTCTAAATTCAGTTGAAAGTTGTTGTAATTTGATACGAAATAACAATCAAAACTCCAAGGACCTAAGAAATGAAGCAACACAGTCAAAAAAGTATCGGGCAAATTATTCCTATCAATTTATTGTCCAAAAGACAGCATGTATTAACTGATAAATTAGCAATCACGACTAAAGATTGTATAGAATTAGTCTCAATAGATCAAATCCTATACCTCAAGTCAGATAGCAATTATACTTATATAAAATTGAAAGATGGAAGCCATTACGTCACAACCTTGACGCTCAAAAAGTATGTCGAAAAACTTTCTAGAACGTCTTTCATAAGAGTACATCAAAGCTACCTTATCCAATGTCAGTATATCCAAAAATTTGAATTTCTCACCAATATAATCACTCTCGAAAATGACCAAGAAATACCAGTCTCACGCAGAGAGAAAAAGAATCTTGTCCAATACCTTAAAAGCATGATGCCAAGGTAAATGCTAAACAATAACAAAACACCACTTTAAAAACTTTCCATATGAAAACTTTCTACACTTTTATCTTTTCAATTTTTATTACATCAACTATTTGTTCACAAGTAAATGGCTCACTCAACTTTGATGGAGTAGATGATTTTATATCATTTGATAACGCTACTCAATTAACTAATAGTCCTTACACTATTGAGTTGCTAGTTAAGAAAGATATTGGAACTGTAGGTTATGTAGTATCATATGGTGCCGATCAAAATACACAACTAAACATTGGTTGGGTAGCCGTAGATACATTTACTTTTGGATATTTAGGCAGTTTCCAGTCTGAATTAGAAGTATATGCAGAAGACGACGGTTTGTGGCATCATTGGACTTTAACCTACAATGTACCTGTCGGAGGACAATTTATTAACAGAAGAATTTACAAAGATGGAATTCTTGTTGCTAGTGACCTAAATACTAATTATACTGGGACTAACGAGATGTCAATAGGAAAGGATAATGTATCAGATGATATGTATTTTAAAGGTTCCATAGATATCGTAAGGTTTTGGAATATTGATATCTCTAGTCTTTTTCTTCCCTCTATTATGATTGGATGTACATTTAGTGAAGGAACAGATATTGATAGAGAATATCGATTTAGTGATGGAGTGCCAAATGCTGATAACTCCACTGATTCTCTTCTTCTTCCTTCTGCCATTGATCCCAATCAAAATGGTACACTACATAACTTTGATCTGACTGGAACTTCTTCTAACTGGATAGATGATGCCGCAGTTTTCTTGCCAGCGATTATTGATCAACCTCAAGATCAAGACCTTATCATAGGGGAACAATTAGTATTGACCGCTACTGTCGCTAATCTAGACAGTTGTGGTAATAATAAAATAGAGTGGCAAAAAGATGGGAATCCACTAACAGTTACATTACTCCCGATACTCACTATCGATAATGCTACTTACGCTGATGGTGGAGATTATAGTTTTCGTATTTATCAGACAAACAACTACACAGGAGGTGTCGGCTTCGAACTCTATTCGGAGATAGCAACAGTTTCTGCACTTCAAATTGAAGCCAAAGATTCGGTATCGGATTATTTTATAGATGTAGACTGGTCCATCCCTGTAACTCCATGTCTATTTGACAGCAATGGTAATCCTTATGATGAGGTAACTATTAGATTACTTAGAGATGGAGATGAAATTTTCTTTCAGACATACGAGGATGAAGAATTGGCGTATTTTTATACAAATAATACTGGCATCATTGGTACCTATAGAGACTATGTAGGTTCAGATCAAAATAATATTTATGAAATGATGGTCTATGTTGGGCCATTTGGGCAGCTGAGCAACGACTGTGGTAGCTTACAAGACACGGGAAGTACAAGTCTGGCAAAAGATCCTACAAACTTATCTGTGAGTACAGATTTACTGGATAGGATTACTATCTCTTGGCTAAACAATAGTGATCTTGCTACAAGTTATAAACTATTTAGAAATGGTAATCTTATAGCAACTTTCCTAGAAGGAGTAGCAAAAGATTCGCTCATTTCATTTACGGACACTTATAATTTTTTTAGTAGCTCTAGCATTGTAAGTGGCGAAGATTATACCTATTCTATAGAAATGAATTCTAGTTTCAATAATCAGACTTGGGATTATACACTAGGAACCGGAAGTACGCCAGATATAGGTTTTTTAGCCAGTAAAACGGACACCAATAGAGTAGCCCTTGGTTGGCAAGACTCCTTGTCCACTTTAATTGATGAATATAGGCTGTATAGAAACAATAACTTACATGCTGTTAAAGCGACTAGCCAAACAGACCATATAGATGCATTTCCATATTTTGGTGACGCTATAAATTATCAAATCAGATTGGTAAAAGAAGATACGATCAGAGCTGCATATAATAGTTTAGGCTATGTTATGCCCAATGGATCCATTACTGGTCGCGTACTAACAGAGGAAGGACAATTTCCAGTGAAGGATGTCACAGTTCATGCAATAAGACATAGCACTAATGACTCAATTTCTACTACGACCAATACTACGGGTGATTTCTCATTTGCAGGATTATCATACGGATTATTAGATAGTTTCACGCTTCAAGCTTCACATCAAGATACACTTCCAGAACACAATTTCTCTTATTTTCCTAATCAAAATGTTGGGATTCTAGCCAATAATCCAAACTATGTTAATGCGCTAATATTAGATGACTTCACATATCCACAAGGCACTACTCAACATGCTCTTACTGCTAGTGTTGTTGATTCCATTGATAAGGATTTTGCTCTTGTTTCTTGGGAGTATACCACTGACTCTGATTCTATATATCTAGATGTAAGCCGAAATGGTGATATTATATATGCAACTACCGATGTGAATCCAAGTCCTAATACTACAGGTTCTTTCAAAGACCTTGATGGAACACCAAATGAAGACACCAAATACCAAATCAGAATATATGATATAGTTGGAGGAGCGGTTAGTTCTATTATCAAAAAAGATTCAATTATATACCCTAAAGTATCGAAAATCCCAAATGGCAATTTTACATTATCACAAGAAACTGTAAATGGAGTATTGATAGGAAATGTAGTTATGCAGTGGGCGCACACCTCTCAGAATATCGATGGATTTAGAATATACAGAAACAAAGACCTCATTGCAGAAGTATCAAATGTTACATTTGATTATACCGATACGGAAGCGCCATTTGATTCTAACTTATTTTACACCATAACAGCGGTAAGAAACATTGACAACACTACTTATGAGACTGAGGTGCCCACAGCTTCTATGCCAACCGTTATAGCTTTGGGGGCTATGGCTTCACCTAATAGCGTTGTGGCAACTGCAGGCGCTTCCCCCTATTTATCCATCGAATGGACTTTAGCCTCACCGATAAATACAAACTTTAATTTCACAGGTTATTGTATCTATAGAAATGGAATACTTTTAAGAAAACAAGATAAGTCCTTAAGTAAATCTTATTTTGATGTATTTGCAGCCGGAATGACAAATGTAGTCTACGAAGTGTCTCTGTATAGAGCTACAGAGAATGGCATGATTGAATCAGCAAGAATTTCCTCTAATACTGTAAACCACCCGTCATTATATGCACCACCGACTCTTGCGGCAACACAAGTCCCTGCAGAAGGGCTTATAAATCTTTTATGGATTAATAATTTAAATCCTATTAATGCGGACGGATATCAGTTGTTTTATAACGGTGTCCTTCTTGCCAAGTTGCCTCTTCATGTTACAAATTATAAGCACTTTCCTAAAAGTGGCACTGACCATGATTATGAACTGTTTAGGTACAAAACCATAAATCTAGAAGACATACTTTCAACTGTTTCTTCTACTATCAGTGTAAACATGGGGCAAACCTCTGGTACTGTATATCCTCCTCAAAACCTTACAGCAAGTAGAAATCTACCCAACCATGTCAAGCTTTGTTGGGAATATCTCGACTTCATAGAATCGTCATTTGAGGTGGTCAAGAATAATACAGTAATAGCCACCCTTCCTGTAGGAGCAAGAACATATTATGACCATGACGCCGATCCTTCAAATCATATGATTGATTATAGAATTAGAGCTGTTAATTCTGGTCAGCTTTCTAAATATGTAGGAGCAGTAGGGGATGTAGTAGGCCATAAACTTATATACGGCCAGGTCACAGATCCTGATACCAAACTTGGAATAGAAGATGTATCTATTTATATGTTTAAAGACGGGATAGGCACTAATTCTACCAAAACTGATAGTTCTGGATATTTTAGTATCTCTGTTGCTAACGAACTCGTGGGTGATAACTTATCAATATTTGCAGAATATTCCCTTTTTGAGTCAAATTCAAGTCCTGTAACAATTTCCGCAGAAAAACACTATGAAGTAAATATAGAACTAGACATTCCAGAAATATTTCCTTACACCTCCTTAGCTGAAATCGAATATGCTGATGTCGATATTGACATATATGAGCTCTCAGGAAATATTTCTTGGCAACCGACTAATACCAACTACGATGGTGTAGAAGTATCAAGAGGCCTAAATGTCTTAGCAGATATTCCAAAAGTTGATGAAAATCTATTCATAGATACCGCAGCCGTACCGGGAATTACATATCGCTACATATTCAGAACATATCAAATTACCAATTTAGGGAAAGTATTTTCTGACTTTTACACGAAAGAAATTATTTACCCTCCAATTGCACCTGTCATTAATTTGAGCGCTACGCCACTTTTAGATGAGAACGCTATACAGGTACAATGGTCACATCTTTATGACCATTCAGACGGTTATGCTATCAATAGAAATGGTGTTTTCATTAAAGCAGTAATGACAGGAAACCCCTTTACTTTTATTGACAGTACGGGTACCTCGGGTGAACAATACACTTATACCTTAGTAGCTTTCAAGGAAAACGAAGGTCAAGTATATTTCTCTGAAGTAGAAAGTGTAACCGTTACGTATCCTAAAGTGGCACCTGTCAAAAATTTCGTGATGGACATTCCATTCATAGAGAATGTAATTGGTGGAGATTCTAGCATTTTTCCTACCTATTATCTTAATCACGTAGAATTATCATGGGACTATGAAGCATATGGGAACAATGGATTTAATGTATTTAGGGATGATCAACTCATAGCAACTATCCCTGCTGACAGTTTTGTTTATAAAGACTTTAATGGAATTCCTTCTAGTAATGTTGTCTATGCAGTATCGGCAATTTCGTCTCAAAATGGAGTAACCAGTGAATCAGAAAAAGTAGAACTAGAAACAGTATTTCCTGCTTTAGAAAACGTTTATGAACTTACAGCAATTTCAAGACCAGACATAGGAGACGTAACAGTCAATTGGAAATATCGGACGACTGGGGTCGATTATTTTAAACTAATTAGAGCTGGTGGAGATGTCACCCAAGACACAATCATCATAAATGTCAATAACAACATCCTAGATGAAACTACTTTTGAATTTATAGATAAAACATCTGCTCCATCTTTTAATGGAGATATACTATACGTCGTTATTGCATACTCAGAAAGAGATGATATAGTGTATGAATCTGGACTTCAAGTATCCTATTTAGATTCCTATCCATATCCTCCATTAAATTCTTGTAGTGCATCACAAGGCACGTATGATAATGCTGTAAAATTAACGTGGCAAGCACCATTGGAAGCCAATATTGATAGTTTTACAATATATAAATATAAAATGCCGGAAAATATCTATGATAGTGAATTCACAGTAGATAAAGGAAAGAGGTCCTATATGGATGTTTTTGGGGAAGGAGAAACAATAGATTCATTCAACTATCAAGTTATTACAGGGAGAATAGTTAATGGGAACTATATGCTATTTGTGGACCCTTTTACTAATTCACCTTGCATATCGCTAGGGTATCCTAAAAGTGCTAACGAATCTGGCCCACAGGTACTATATGGCTCTCCTCCAAACAGTGGCAATCCTTCTGAATTTGGCGGATCAGTTGCTATAGATAACGAATGGATGGCCGTAGGAAATCCAAGTGATAACACAGTTAATATATATAAGTTTGAAAATGAGTTATGGATCTATAAGCAACACTTGTTTATTGATTATGGTAGTGCTGTCACTAGATTTGGGTCGGCAATTGACATTGATGGCAAAATTATGGTCATTGGAGCACCAGAAACTACTAATGGGGGAAGTAATCCTAAAAAGATAGGAGCTGCATATTTCTTACGACTTAATGGAGATACGTGGGAATATGATCAACAAATTTTGGGAACTAATTATGGTTCTGATGTAATGCTTGGAAGCACAGTAGCCGTTGACAATGACAAAATAGTTTTAGGTTACTCTAGCGTACCATGGTCCTTACCACAACAAGATACATCGCTTCAAAAACACATTTTGGTATTTGCTAGACCCGGGAATTGTACATATGAAAACTCTTGTACTTATACACCATTACCTGTATCGCTTCCGGATAATCTTCCTGAATTAGAATTTGGAGTACCTCCCTATTATACTATGATTATTGGGCCATCATCAATTGATATTGAAGGTAATGATATTGTATTAGGCTATGCATTAAATCAGTACAAACCACTGGTTGGACCCAATGGAATTTATGGGGCTGTAGCTCATCTTACCATAGGTGGTACTTCAACAAACTATCAAGCGTTATTTACAGATCAAGAGAGTGTTCAGAATCAAGATGATTCTGAATTTTTTGGCTGGGATGTAGAAACTCACAATGGTAATATTGCAGTTACGAGTGTTCTTGGGCAGGTAAGTAATGTCAATGCAGGGAAAGTTACTTTATATGAAGAATCTTCAAATAATGTGTGGGAAAAATATCAAACGCTTACTCCGCATAATCCAGTAAGTGTTGCACATTTTGGTTGGAATATAGAATGGAAAGGAGATTATCTTGGAGTATTAGAACCATACCTTAGTAGTCAAAATAGTTTGCCTTCTAAATTGTATTTATATAAGGAAAATACCAATTCATTTGACATTGTACATTCACCAGATCCTTCAAATGAAAAATTCAGAGCTGATTTTTATGATAGTGGCAATCCTGATATATATCCAGATAATTATGGATATTCATTTGATATCTCTGACAATCATGTGGTAGTCGGTTCTCCTTCCTCTTCAAATCCTAGAGCATACTCTTTTGATTTATTTAATGTGGAAATTGAAAATCTTTCTGCTTCAGACGGCACATTGAATGATACAAAAATAGAGTGGGATCTTGGTGGATGTGAAGATTGTCCCGTTGATTATATTGATTCCTACAATATTTATAGAGATGCAGAATTAATAGGGAATATTAGTGCTACAATGACACAGTTTTTTGACCAAGACGCAAATCTTGAACCAGGAGTATCATTAGCTACAGCTGGTAAAGAATATATATATGAAGTAGAAGCAGTGATCAATGCTCCATCCACAATGGGGGGTATGTTTGACCATTTTAGTCCAAAGTCAACAGATGTGGGCTATTCTAAGAGAAAGGGAAAACTGTCAGGAGATGTCTTTGTGTCTGGCACTACTTCTGGTGTGCCAGGTGTTAGTATTGTAGTCACAGGAATAAGTTCCACAGATCAAAGTGGATTTACCAAACAGACGACTTCTCTTTCAGATGGTTCATTTGTACTCAACGATTTATATGTAGGCAGCGGCACCACATATACAATGACTGCTAGCTACTTAGAGCATGACCTAGATATAGCTGGGGAAGACGAATTTTTACTTACTCCTGATTCACCGGAAGAAAATTTTATTGTAATTTTTGACAATACAGCATTTGTTGTTGAAGGGCGTGTAAAAGCTCAAGATTCTGAATGTGGACTGAGCGGATTGCAAGTTGATTATTATCAAACAATAAATGGTATTGAAACGCTCGCTGACACGACATCTACAAATGAGGATGGCTTTTATTCTATGATTGTCAATCCAAATATATCAAACTTAACTGAAATAAAAATAAAAGTAGAAAATCTTCAAAGTCAGAGTGGCGAACAAGGAGACTCAACAGTGATACAATATGACTTTTCTCCAGTTGAGAAATTTTTAACTAATTTAATTGACTTTCCAGTGGTTACCACGTTAGGTGATTTTGTAGACACACTAACCTATCCTGTTACTTTAAGTGTTGAGAATACATGTGGTTTTCCATTAGCAGATCAACCGGTGCTGATTAGAGTCAGTAGTGATGATTATTGCTATGAGTATAATGCACAAACAGATAATGATGGAGTAGTAAATTTGAATCTCACACCAAAAAAATATTTACTTGCCGTGGAAGGCATAGTAGGATCTGGTGTCGACAATTACGAAAATGCAGGAATAGATTTCTTAAGTCTGCGACCCGTAACCTTAGATTTGCTGAGTATACATACAGCAGCAGATAGTGATAGTGATACTCTTCCTACAATTGATCCTGTAAAATTTATTTATCATAGAGCTGTAAATTTTGCATATACTACTTCATTCGACAAATACTTATGTGGTAGTACGCAAAACCCAGCAATTCTAGAACGAGGAATGGAATATAGTTTGGATTTTATACTATCCGAAAACCATCGACCTGGAGAGAGTTGTAATGTTACAGAGGGATACATCATAGTACGTAATAGTGGGGCGACAAAAGTTATTGAAACTATAAACATAGTGGGAGGAGGATTCGAAACTTACAATTTCACAGCGGGTCTGCCAAACCTTGTTGCACCACACACGCTCGCAATTAGTCTGCAATATTTTTCTGATAATGGAAGCTTATTAGGAAGTAAGATCATACCAATCATAGTGGAGGGGCAGCGTTTACTTCCAGGAACTGGCATTGTCACTGACGCACTGACTGATGAGGCAGGCGATCTACAGATGCCATTATTGGTATTAAGAGATCCTCCTGGTGATGGAAGTTACTCTACTATAGAGTCTGGGTCTACCATTACTAAATCATTAGATTTTAGTGGTGAAGCCTCAGGAAGTTTAGGTTTTTATTTAGAAAGCGAGTTTACTATTTTTACATTTGGAGGATTTTCCAACCTCGATGTAGGCGTTGGAGGCAGCACCAGTAATGGGTCAGCCTTAGACTTTAGTATTACTACAACACAGGCATATTCTACCAGTGACTCTGAAGATGCTATTGGACGAGGAGCTGATGTAATAGTAGGCGCAGGTATTAGCAATCAATATGGATTGTCTCAAGAGCTGAAATTTATAAATGACTGTGAGGCTAGTGTTTCCCAAATATTAAGTTTTGGGGTAGGAGGGTTCAATTCCACCTATGGCTATACTG
Organism: Halioglobus sp.; assembly: GCA_047628935.1. Classification (GTDB taxonomy): domain Bacteria; phylum Bacteroidota; class Bacteroidia; order Chitinophagales; family Saprospiraceae; genus CAJXUU01. Next base: position 17,147 of record JBLHWH010000027.1, read on the forward strand.
TTTCATTTATCGAAGGATTGATTGATGGGTATAGACGAGATTCACTACTGGTAGAACTAGACCTAAAGACTGTTGTCGATTCAGATGGAAATCCTTATTCTAAAGTTGATGCATTAGGGAGATTCACCTCTTTAATTAAGACATGGGAAGAGATGCTTCACTATCATGATGTGGAGACCGTACCTCACTACGTTCTTTGTCAAGATTTAAGCTACAGAGATGACCTATATGGTAATAATAAAACACTATATGAAGGTTGGAGAAATGGTTTTTGCAATCAGATTGGAGAATACGATGCAAATGATAATTTCACAATGAATGATGAAATTATTTGGACTCCAGCTTTAATCAGTGCGTATAATAATTCAATCGCATTTACGGATTCTATAAAAGGACTTCCGAAAGACTTTATTGACAATGGGGATTTAGATGTAACTCAACATGATATTACATCTAATAACCTTAGTCTTACCAATCAGTTTCACAACTCGCTAGGTAATGCAGTCAAGTCCGCCGAAGTTTTTGATTTATCTGGTAATGTAAATTTTGATAGAACAGTAACTGCTCAACAGTCAAGTTCCACATTCAAGGCTTTCTCAAGATATTTTTATATGAATCTTCAAGCTGGAGCTATGGTCGAAGCTGAAACTAACCTTGGATTCGTTATAGTAACAAAAATTTTAGGAGTTGAAGCTAAAATTGGAGTCAGTATGACTACAAAAGCTGAAATTTCGGTGAATAAATCGCAATCTCAGTCTAATGAGTCTACGATCAGTTATCATATATTTGATGATGATCCAGAAGATCAAGTGACATTCCTAGCGCTACAAGCACCGATTCAGGATCAGACTCCATACTTTATTAGATTGGGAGGTCTAAGTAGCTGCCCACCGGAAGAAGCACTTACTATAAATCAAGACAACTCACCACTTCTTATTGATGATCCGACTATTTTGGTAATTGAGGATGGTGTAGGAGGTACCGCTACCCCTTTCCCTGTTCATGGTGTAGAAGCTGATGAAGCTGCTATTTTTGAAGTACAGATGGGAAATCTTGGACCAACGGGACTGACAAGAGATGCAAAAGTGTTTTTAGATTTAGAAAGCAATCCGTTCGGAGCCATTGTCAAGATTGGAGGTAGCAATTTAAATATTTCCTCGCCTGTATTTAGCATTCCAGAGGGTAGTTCTATCACACAGTTCTTGACAATAGAAAGACCTAATGGCACACCATTTTATGTATTTGAAGGACTACGGATAGGTATAAAACCAGAATGTGGCGGTGAATCGAAATTTATAACACTTGATGTATACTTTAAGTCTCCCTGTAGCCCAGTATCTATTACTAAGCCATTCGAAGGATTAGTGATCAATAGGATAAATCCGTTCATAGCAAATGATAGTGAAGTGATACCCTATGAGCTTAGAGATTTTCAAGCTGATAATGTATTGTTAGAGTATGTACAGCTCCAATACAAAAGACTAGGGACAGGTACAGATTGGCAAAATGTGCCAGGTGGAAGGATAGAGAGACAAACGCTTGCTGACCATGTAGCAACTCTTGCTGATGGACAAGATCCGCTATATTTTTTCGAGTGGGATATCACTGGTCAATACAATCTCTATCCTGATGGCCAATATAAAGTGAGGGCGTTCGCTTTTTGTGGGGTTAACGGAAGACAATATTCAAATGAATCAGAGATAACGCTGGCAAGATCGGGCCTACTAATCACTGGTTACCCTGAACCGGCAGATGGGAGATGGACAGTGGGAGATGGCGATGAAATATCCACTACTTATTCGACTGATATCGACTGTGGTATTTATAATGTTTTGGATAATGAGGACATTCTTGCCTATCTTACTTTGGTAGATCTAGAAACGATGATGCCTGTAGCATTTACCCATGAATGTCAAAATAATAAGTTGACCATAATACCAAATGGAGATATGAGCTTACATGATGGACGTATATTGAGAGCCTCTTACACTGGCATTACAAATATCATTGGTAATAAGGCTCAAGACGTGATATGGGACTTTGAAGTGATCACTCAATTAGTAGATTGGGAAGAGCAACTTGTAGAGGTAACATTATTCGCAAATGAGGTAAAGACAGTAAACACATTTCTATTTAATACTACATCTACCACCATAAATGGATTGTCTTTATCAGGTACAGAGTCTTGGTACTCTTATAACCCTTCAGCACTATTTTATATATATGGAGATGCAACAGTCCCAGTAGAGCTCACCTTCGATGGTAGCATAGGAGTGGGGTCATATACTACGACATTACATCTAAATGGGATGCCACCTGGAACTAGAACTCCAAGTATTCTAATCAAACTTAATGTACTCCAACCAGTACCAACGCCTACTATGAACGAGACATATACAGACTCTATGGAACTAGTAACAAACTGGAGTTTCCTAACACCACTTGCTCCAAGTATTGATGTAAATGATGTGATTCAAGTCTATAAAGATGGGCTGATAAGAGGCTATGCAAATATAGAAGAACAGGGCAATTTTTATTTTTCAAGAATCAAAGTATATGGAAATGTCAATGATGAAGATGGCCAACTAGACTTTGTGATATGGAATGCAGACGAAGCACAGGGATATATACCTATCTCAAATACTAATATATCGTTTGAAGCAAATACAGTAAGAGGAGTTTTGACTAATCCAGAAATACTGTTGGTAGAAGATGACTTATACGAATTCGGTGGTAAAATATATGTGGACAGTATGAATGTAGCCGGTATTAATAATGGTCTGAGCTGGGAGACTGCTTTTGCTGACCTTCAAGATGCACTTGCTATCGCCAATGATACTGATACCATATGGATGGCGGGTGGTACATATTACCCATCTACAGGAGTTAGGTCAGAGAGTTTTGTGATCAATGAGGCTATAGCAATCCTCGGTGGCTTTCAAAATGGTATGACATCAGCAAGTCAGAGAACAGGAAATGATGAAACCATCCTTTCTGGAAATATTGGAATCAAGGCTGCTGCGTCGGACAATTCGTATCATGTAGTTAAATCTTCTGCTCCTGATATATTAATCGACATGCTTACCATCTCAGATGGCAATGCTGACGGTCCTCTGGAAGATGGAAAAGGAGGATGCTTATACAATACTGGAGATGTATCACTTATAAATTGTAGAATGTCTGGAGGACAAGCAATGTTGCAAGGAGCACTTATGTACAACAATGTTTCTTTGATTATTGATGGAGGGGCATATTATTTTCCAGCCGCGGCAACAGTTTCAAACTTGCATAATGATGTAGGAGGATTGGTAACAATAAAACAAAACGTGCAGATACTAGAAGAGTAATTTGAAAAAAAGCTATAAAAAGATTGTAGAGGCTGTCTCATATTGAGATGGCCTCTTTTGATTTTCACGGAGCTGTTAGCAAAGAGGATATATAGTGTTTATCACATTAATAATATTAGCGATGCTCTAATTTACGCCTCAATCAACTGTACTATTAGCTTAGGCTAATGAAATAATGGTCATATTATATACTATTTCTGTCCGAATATTTCACATATATTTATCCCAACTGATATTTTTTACTGCGTAAGAGATACCCTCCATAGCTATGGAGAGTATTTTGTAAATGCTATAGGGTGAGTAGATTACTTCGCATTCACTATTGCTATGTGTTACGCATATCGGTTTGTCTTCCTTGTCCAAAATCTACTTGCTCATAAACCTAAAGTGAAATACTCAAACAGAATTAGTATTGGCCCTGAATAAGCGACATTTCTATAGCAATGGGGTTTACCCATTGCTATAGAAATGTGCAATACAATTTGAGCTCTGAAGGAGCGGCATTATGAATTATAGCGCTTTTCAAAGATGAAAAAGGAGACCATAGATTTTGGTTTTATTTTTGGACAAACTATGTTCTAATTTTATCAAACACAGTTCAATGGGGACTCGGTTCTTTCTTTTAACACACTTCGATATTTAAATCAAGAAAAAAGTTAAATTTCTTGTGTTTCCCAAACAAAAAAAGCACCCACACAAAGTGCAGATGCTTTCAAAAATCTTAAAATTCTATTTCTATTAAAATTTCAAATCTAAAGCCAATTCAAAATCGTCATAGATTGTTTTATCGCCTAAGTTATCAAAGAATGAACCTGAACCATATTTGATATCAAAATCTGTTCTGTTTATTATCACATTTGCGGTAGCGTTATTTGCTCCTACTGTTGTTTCAAATATTATTGTCTTTGTAATTCCTTTGATCGTGATATTCGCTGTTACTTCATAATTACCTGATTTCTTGCTTTCTTTTACTTTAGTGATTTCTAAAGTAGCGGTAGGATGATTAGGAATACCAAAGAAGTCATCTGACATTAAATGGCCCTCTAGCTTTTTTGCTGATTTTCCTTGTAAATCAGTACACTTCATAGAATTCATATCTATGACGAATGATCCACCTATCAATTTTCCACCTTCAAAAGAAAGAGAACCTTCTTTGATTTTGATATCTCCACTATGTTGTCCAGTTACTTTTTTGCCGGTCCAGTTTATTACTGAAGTTTCGACATTAACTGATTTTGTAATAGGCGTAGGATTGTCATTCGCCGCTGTTAATGAGAATGATACTAATGTGAAAAGAACAAAGATTAAATTTTTCATTTCTATTTTTTTTTATAAGATTATAATAGTGCATTTTACTTGTTGCAACAAATTTAATGCGTTTTAACTTATTCTGCATCATAATGCTTCATAATTATAGTCATTAGGCCGACAATTTGTGAAAATCTAACCAAATTAAAGGCATTGATAATAAAATGGACATCTAACGCTTTGTTTTTAACTTTATGCATACTTTAATAAGTATCTTGCAACTTCGGGAAAGAAATTTACGGTTAGTATATACAAAGCTGACATAATGAGTCGTTATTTTATGGAATTAAAAAAATTAACTTTGAGAACTTTACTCTCATGCTTATTTATCTCGATGTGTTTTCTGGGGGCGGAGGCACAATCTGAGGCAGATAGCACTAAAGCTAAAAAAGCTGCAATTAAACATTTAAGTCTTGGCCATTTTAGTCTTGGTCAAAATGATCTAGCAATCAATGATATTGAAGTAGATAGAAACAATCGGGTGATTGTAGCGACATCAAAGATGCTGCTAGTCATCAGTAACCCGAAAGATGATCCAGAGCAATTTTTGGATAGCACTTATTTGACGTGTGCAATAGCTGGAAAAGACAACAAGCTCTATGCAGCAGGTAATAATCATTTATATATAGTTGGGGAAGGAAGAAAAGTATCAATCGATGATGCTGAAGTTAAGATTGTAGATATAGCATATAATAATGGAAGACTCTATTTAGCGACAAATAAAGGACTATATGCATATACTCTTAGTAGTGGTAATTGGAAAAATTATACTTCACAAAACAGTAAGTTGAAATCAAATGTCATCAATTTTGTAATGTTGGATGATAATAAGGTCATCTGGGTAGGAACAGAAAAGGGGTATCTCAAAATAGACGGGGACGACTGGGGGCTAGAAGATAAAAAGTACAATGTCCTCAAATCAAGAAGTAATAAAGAAGGACAATGGATGGTCGCTCAAGGAGATATGTTTTTGATCGATCCCTTTAATAGAAAATATGATGTTGGTCTAAATGAAGAGCTATATAAAGGTGTGATCAATGACTTCGTAATCGATTCTAAAGGAAGACTCTACATGGCCTCAGAAACGCTCATCAGATACAACCCATACAATGAAGAGATAGAAAAGTATGGTGAAGACATGAAGCTGTTAAGTCAAAAATGTATCAGCTTAGCTTGTGATAAGAACAATAATATTTGGATAGGAACAGAAAGTGCTGGATTGTTCATGATAACATTCGATGATATTGCACAAGAACAACTTTCAGCAGCTATTTTGGTAACAAAAAATGTTTCATGTAATGATGGTAAAGATGCAAAGCTTAAAGTATCAGTTGCAGGAGGTGCAAAACCGTATAACTATAAATGGAGTGCTCCAGGAATGAAAGGTTCTACACCGCATAGAGTTGAACCTGGATCATATGCAGTAACAGTAACAGATAGATATGGATCTCTCTATGTCTCAGAAGTCACACTTTCTAATCCAAAAGCGATAACGATAGAGTTGGGTGAAGTATCAAGAGTGACCGGCTTCAATAAAAAAGATGGTACAGCTGAAATTATTGCTGCGGGAGGATCTGGAAACCTAACTTATACTTGGTCGAACGGATCGAAAGGAGCAAAGTTATTGAAAGCTTCACCAGGAAAATATACCGTTACTGTAGCTGACGAAAGAAGCTGTAAAGAACAGCTCCAAGTAGAGGTAAAAAAAGAAAAGTATATTCCTGAGCTTGATATCACAAAAGTAAACATAGGACAAGCACTCAGAATCAACGAACTGATCTTCGATGCCGATAGTACAAATTTAAGATCGGAGAATTTTGAAATTCTTGACGAAGTGTATGATTTCTTAGTGAAATACCCAACTGTCAAAATCGAGATCGGTGGACACACCAACACTATCCCACCTCATGTATATTGTGATAAATTATCTAAAGAAAGAGCAAAAAGTGTAGCAGAGTATGTAATATACAGAGGAATAGACACAGCTAGAGTAGAGTATAAGGGTTACGGTAAAAGAGAACCGTTGACAGAATCAAAATCTACTTCTGCAAGAAAGAAAAACCAAAGGGTAGAGGTGAAAATATTATCTCTATAGATTGGTTAGTCCAAGCTGAAAATAAAAAGAGCTATTCATAGGAAAAAGTAGCTCTTTTTATATTTGATTGTTTTGAGATGGCGCAAGTCATATAGTCTTTTAATCCAAGCTTGCCGACCTTTGCAAGCTTGGAAATCCCTACTTGATGCATCGAGATTTCCAAGCCTATTGGGTTGGTCAGTTCAGTTTCAGGGACCCTGATTCCAAAATCAACCTAATCCACTTCTCCTTTACCCATTCTCATTACTTCAATATCTCCCGATGTACAATCCAAAATCGTAGATCCAACAGCTTCACCCAATCCACCATCAATCAGATAATCAACTTGGTACTCGAAAGTGTCTTCTATTTTTTCTGGATCGATGAAGTAATCTGTTACAGTATCATTATTAAGAGATGTACTGATGATAGGAGCATCTAGGTACTCCATTAGTTCTAATACAATCTTATTATCTGGAATTCGAATGCCTATTTCTTTTTTATTGTTTTTGAAGTATTTAGTGACAAAGTTATTCGCATTAAGGATGAAGGTGTATGGTCCTGGGAGGTAACGCTTCATCGACTTAAATATGTGATTAGAATAGGGAAGTGTGAAGTCTGCCACTGTTTTGATATCCTTGCAGATGAGAGACAGCTTTGCTTGTTTCTCCTTTTTGCCAGATATTTTAATGATTCTATCGATGCTACCTTTATTCGTCATGATACATCCCATTGCATAGACAGTATCAGTTGGAAATATAACAACTGCGCCTTTGTTCATTTTTTCAGCTATCATTTTTATATCTCGTGTATCCGGATTGTCTGGTCTTAATATTACTCTTTGCATACAATTTGGTGTTTAATGTATTATTAAATTTTTATAATCTTTAGTTGTTCGGGTTCTTTAAAAACATTAAAACTAAAGTATTGTTTTTATTTTGAATAGTTGGTAAACGTTGATAAACGTAAATTATTTTTATTTTATTTATTAAAAATATATCATGTTGATATGGTAGACTATGAATTATCTAACATTTGAAAATAGCTAGTTGTGGACACATATTTTCTACAAAAGCCATAGTTTAATCCCAATTCTTTATCCTTTCTTTGTACTCTGATTAATACATCAATGGAACAACAAAAAAACACTACTTACGTCACAGCCATATTGCCACTCGCAATACCAAAGACGTATACCTATGCAGTTCCTGATGAATTGGTCTCTGAAGTAGAATTTGGAAAACGGATAGAAGTGCCGCTAAAAAACAAACTATACTCCGCACTGATCGTAAAAGTAGAACAGAATCTATCACTCACATATAAAACAAGAAGTGTAGTGTCTGTTATAGATGACGAACCAATTATCCATTATTATCAATATGAATTTTGGACTTGGATGGCTAATTACTATGGCTGTACGATCGGTGAAGTGATGCATGTAGCGCTGCCAGGTGGACTGCGACTGAGTAGCGAGACAAAGTTACTTATCCATGATGATTTTAATGATGATATGACAGATCTTACCGATTCTGAATATCTAGTAGCAGAGGCATTGACAATCAGAAATGTCCTAACCATCGAAGAAGTGAAAGATATCCTCGAAAAGAAAACGGTCTATCCTCTCATAAGGTCACTTCTAGACAAAAAAGTCGTCAAGCTAAAAGAAGAACTAATAGCCAAGTACAAGCCTAAGAAAGTAGGGTTCATGGCATTGGCAGATTATTATGAAGAGGACAGAGCACGCTTGTCAGAAGCATTCGAAATGATCAAAAAATCGGACCATCAGACGAAGGCAATGTTGGCTTTTGTCAGTCTATCGAGGGGAGCTACGGAAGTACCTAGATCGTCCGTCTATGAGATGAGTGGAGTAGCTATCAGCGTGCTGAAAGCGCTAGAGAAAAAAGGCATCATAGAACTATATGATAAAGAAGTAAGTCGACTGATTTACGAAGCTGCAGACGGAGAACTCCCAAAACTATCAGAAGAGCAAGTACGTGCCCTAGAACAAATAAACGGTTACTTCGCCGAAAATAAAATAGCACTCTTGCATGGAGTAACAGGTTCTGGAAAAACTAGAGTCTTCATGGATTTGATACAGGATACTATAGAAGCAGGAAAACAAGTGCTATATCTCCTGCCAGAAATCGCACTGACCACTCAGATCGTATCAAGACTGAAACATATATTTGGTGAAGATGTGGGCATATTCCACAGTAGAATGAACAACCATGAGCGAGTAGAGCTTTGGAAAGATGCTCTCATAGGCAAGAAGATTATCCTTGGTGCTCGGTCAAGTCTCTTTTTACCATTTCCTAATCTCGGACTTATCATCGTAGACGAAGAGCATGATCCATCCTATAAACAATCAGACCCCAATCCTAGATACAATGCTCGGGATGCAGCGGTCTTCCTTGCTCAGAAGCTAGGAGCCAACGTAATCCTAGGTTCTGCCACGCCAAGTATGGAAAGCTATCTCAATGCCGAAGAAGGTAAATACGGATTGGTAGAAATGATGCAGCGCCACGGTGGTGTTTCGATGCCAGAAATCGAGGTGGTAGACATAGGTGTGGCAAAAAAGAAAGGTTTAATCAATGGATTCTTCACCCATCAGCTGATCGAAACTGTGCGAACCGCATTAGTTAACAAAGAACAGATCCTACTCTTTCAAAATAGACGTGGATATTCTCCTCAGCTTACATGCAATACTTGCGGCTGGAAAGGAGAATGTGCCAACTGTGATATCACACTTACCTACCATAAATACTTTGATGAGTTACGATGCCACATCTGCGGATACCGAAACAAAAATCCTCATGCATGCCCCGACTGTGGTAGCGACGGATTGGAAGAAGTAGGGTTCGGGACAGAAAAGATCGAAGACGAGATTATGAAGATCTTTCCCGAAGCCAAGGTGAAGCGGATGGATTATGATACGGTACGAAAGAAAAACTCCTACGAGAGGATCCTCGAAGATTTTGGGAGCAGAGAGATAGACATCCTAGTCGGTACTCAAATGATAACCAAAGGTTTAGATTTTGATAATATTGCAGTAGTCGGTGTGATTAATGCAGATTCTACATTAATGTTTTCTGACTTCCGAGCGGGAGAGAGAGGTTATCAACTCCTCACCCAAGTAGCAGGTCGTGCTGGCCGTAGAAAAAAACAAGGAAAAGTAATCATACAAACCTATCATCCTGATCATCCCGTGATCCATGAGATAGTGAGTAGTAATTATCAACGACTATTCCGCAGAGAGTCGGAGGAGCGGAAGCGATTTGTCTATCCTCCATACTTTAGAATGATCAATATCCAGCTCAAGCACAAGAAGCCTCTCGTAGTGGCGGATGCTGCCAGATATATGGCTATGGAGCTTAAAAAAATATTAGGCAATAGAGTCATCGGCCCTGCAGAACCAAGCATCCCAAGGACAAAAGGATACTACCGACAAAATATTACCGTAAAAGTAGAAAAGAAAGCCAAAGCAATCAATGTTGCAAAATCTCATGTGCTACATCAGAAAGCTATGTTGAGAACTTCGGATGGATATAAGTCTGTTGGAGTGAAGATTGATGTGGATCCGTATTAAGAATTTTTTTTTAAGCTAGTCGTTGATCCCACCATCGATTCCCTATAATCATCCAAGCACAAATAATACTAAGCGCTAGTCGATGGTTCTGCCATCGATTCCCTACGAGAGCACCCCAGAACAAACAATGCTAAGCAATAGTCGATGATCCCACCATCGATTCCCTATAATCATCCAAGAATAAATAATACTAAGCGTTAGTCGATGGTTCCGCCATCGATTCCCTACGATCATCCATTATTGACCAATATAATAAATAAACCTTTTTTTTTTGCTAAATGCACGGCCACAAAATTACAAATCAGAACAATATCCACTTAATAACACCCACTATCGTAGGCTGGTTAGATATCTTCACTAGAAAACTATACAAAGACATCCTAATAGAGAGTTTCAAATTTTGCATCGAAAACAAGGGACTAAATGTACACGCCTACGTAATCATGAGTAATCATCTGCACTTAATTGTATCTGCAAAAGAAGGATTTGAATTATCAGGCATTATTAGAGATTTTAAAGCATTCACAGCAAAAGCCATAATAAATGAACTACTGACTAACCCAAAAGAAAGTAGACAAAAATGGATGCTAAGATTGTTAAAATATTTTGCAAAATATAACTAGAATAATGCTTTATATCAAGTATGGAAACGAGATAATTATCCTGTCGGCCTGATACGTGATTTTTGGATAGGAAGAAGGATTAATTTTTTTCATCAAAATCCTTTAAAAGCTGAGGTTGTGGACAAATTGGAGGACTATATTTATAGTAGTGCTAAGGATTACAAGGGAATCAAAGGACTTTTAGATATTAAAATTTTGGAGATGCATTTGTGAAATGGGTCAGACTAGTATGGGCATGGAAATCGTATGGCATGGATGACACAACCATCGATGAACATAGTTGTGGGATAGAATTTTACAGTAATATATGAAATATGAATGATAGGAAAAAAATAACAATAGCTTTTTTAAGCATAATTATCTTCTCAGTTATTTCATGTAATGATAAAGTAGTTGATGAGTTAAAATGGTGTCCCACATATTTTCGTAATGAGATTTGTATTTTGGGAATTGAAGAAAATAGGATAGATGAAATAATAGAACCTTATAGAGATGAATATGTGAATTATAAATCCATAGATAATATTACTCGGTATAAAATTATACAAACTAGAAAGAAAGGTATTCTCGATGAATTTCTTACAAACCCAAGTAGTGAAAGAGATGCTGTTTGTTTAATGTATAATTTTGATCCATCGTATTTATCTTATACTTTAGAATCTCAGTTGGATAGCACAAAATTCTTAAGGTTTAGTCTAACTCATACTAAAGATATTGATGGCCAAGTAATTAGAACATTTAATAGTGTAATTATTACCAATAGTAGTACTAGAAGAGTTGAGATTTCTGAAAATTGTGATGGCTATGATTTAAGAAAAGATGTGAAATGGGCATTAAGCATGAAGGAGGATATAGTTTTTAATGAAAATTAGAATATTAAGTGCTGCAATCAGAATAAATACTTTCTTACCCTACAACATCACACCCCAATCCAAATTTATTTCTTTACTCAAAGTTAAATTACTAATTTAGCCATTGAAATGCAAAAAACTGTAGGAGTCATAGGGTCAGGAAGTTTTGGAGTTACCATAGCAAAGTTGCTGATGGAAAACGTCAATGTATTGATGTTTACTCGACGAGACTCTGTCATGGAAGCCATCAATGAAAGGCAGCATTTTATGGGCATCGATACACATGGTAAAATCACTGCTGTCAACGATCTAGCTTATATATCTGAAAGATGTGAAGTAATTATGCCAGCCATCCCGTCTTCTAGTTTCAGAACAGTGATGAAGGCTATCGCTCCATATGTCGGACCTGAGCATATAATGATCCACTGTACCAAGGGTCTTGATGTAAGTACCATCTCTGACAAAAGAATGGCCAATGGATCATTCAATAGGAAGGAAGTCTTCAGTATGTCAGAAGTCATCATGGACGAGACTACCGTGATCAGAATCGGATGTATGTCAGGTCCCAATCTTGCCAAAGAGATATTAGCAGGTCAGCCAGCAGCTACAGTGATAGCCTCAGAGTTCAAAGAAGTAATCCGGATTGGTCAGCGGATATTGAGTAGTAGTAAGTTCTCCGTATTCGGTAGTTATGACCTCAAAGGTGCAGAGCTCGCAGGGGCATTCAAAAATATAATCGCCATAGGATCAGGTATTCTCGGAGGTTTAGAATTGGGAAAAAATATGCAAGCGGCCTTGATCACAAGAGGATTGCGAGAGATGATCCAGTTTGGTCAGAGTATGGGAGCGGATAGTAAATCTTTCTTAGGGACTGCAGGAATCGGAGACCTTATCGCCACGGCTACCAGTGAAAACTCTAGAAACTACTCTTTCGGCAAGAAACTTGCATCAGAAGGCGGCACAGCTGACCAAATCATAAAATCTATCGGTGAAGTAGTCGAAGGAGTAAATACTTTAAAAATCATCCACCTCCTCGCCAAAAAAGAAGCATTACAACTACCAATTACAAATATGCTCTACAGAGTCGTTTACGAAGATTTTCCAGTTGATAAAGCACTGCGTCTTCTAATGAACTACAACTATGCTCCCGACGTAGATTTCCTATAATTCACCATCTTTAAAATCTAATATCTTGACCGCTATCTACGACCGATTAGGCGACGAAAATCTCCAGCTTTTAGTTGATAAATTTTACGATGAAGTATTGTCAGATGCTAGGATCGCTCATTTATTCCAAACTGATATTGAAATAGTGAAGAGCAAGCAGTTTATGTTTTTATCTCAGTTTCTAGGTGGTCCTCCAAGGTACGCCGAGACCTACGGTCACCCTAGGATGAGAATGCGTCATATGCCGCATAAAATAGATCAAAACGCAGCACATGCTTGGTTAGAGTGTATGGCAGAGGCAATTTCAAAGTTGCCGATTGATGAGGGGTTTCAGAAGGAGGTGTTTGAGCGGTTTCCTAGTGTAGCGGCGCATATGATTAATTGTTAGGGGGAGAATTGAGCTTCCCAACCCCAACCCCAATCCCAATCATAAGGACTTAGGGTTCCAGGCTGCACGAGGTCAAAAGGGATCCCCAAGTTTTCCGATAGCGATCGGGAAAGATTGGGAATCGCGAATTTTGAAGATATGGTTGTAGCTGTAACATAACCCGACTCGAAAATTAGTGCCTATTAACGGAGCTAACCTATCCTAAGGACTTGGGAATCTCAGCTGAGGTACTCACGCCCATTAAATAATCTTTCCTATTTTGCACTCCTAAAGATCTAACACCACCAATATGAAAAGAATACTATCCTTATTTGCCGCATTGATTTGCTTTTCGGTATCGATAAATGCACAAGGCCTTAAGTCTCCACAAGAGTTTCTTCGTACAGAATATGGAAAGCACTTCACCCCACATTACTTAGTGGCCGATTATGTAAGACATGTAGCTGCTAATTCTGATCGAGTGACATTGATCGAGTACGGACAGACGAATGAGGACCGACCACTATTGTTGGCTACGATTACAACGAAAGAGAATCAACAAAATATAGGGAGAATCCAAAATCGCCACTTGAATAAAATTGGTCTTGGGAATGGGACCGCAGAAACGGTAGACAAAGATTTTGCAGTTGTATGGCTGTCATTCGGAGTGCATGGGAATGAAGCAGGAGCGAGCGAAAGTTCTATGAATGTGATCTACAAAATGGCCAATCCTGATAATGCGGAGACTAGTAAATGGCTGGAGAATTCAGTAGTACTTTTTGATCCGAGTATAAATCCTGATGGATACAATAGATATACGCAATGGGTAAGAGGTATCGGTGGTAAGACTGCTCATCCAGGGCATACGGATAGAGAACACATGGAACCTTGGCCGGGTGGAAGAGTTAATCACTATCTATTTGACCTGAATAGAGATTGGGCATGGCAAACACAGGTGGAAAGTCAGCAAAGAGTAGCACAATATGCGAAGTGGATGCCCCACATTCATGTTGATTTTCATGAGATGGGATATGATGATGGATACTACTTTGCACCAGCTGCAGAACCTTATCATAAGCATATAACAGATTTTCAGAGAGACATGCAAGTCGATATAGGAAAGAATCATGCGAAATACTTTGATAAAGAAGGATGGTTGTATTTTACACGAGAGATATTTGATCTTTTTTATCCTTCTTACGGTGATACATGGCCTTTATTTAATGGAGCGATAGGTATGACTCACGAGCAAGCAGGTCATGGTATGTCAGGAAGAGCAATCTCTCTCTCTAATGGTGATACTCTTACTATACAAGATAGAATCGACCATCATAGTCAAACTGCACTTTCTACATTAGAAGAAGCTTCAAAACAGGCTACGCGATTGAATGAGAATTTCGTGAAGTACTTCTCTGATGCAGTGAATTCTCCGAAAGGGACTTACAAATCCTATGTGATAAAAGCATCTGAAAAAACAAGGAGACTATGTGGTCTCCTCACAAAAAATAATATAAAGTATTATGAAAGCGGACAAGGAATATCTGCGAATGGATATTCATATTTGGAAAATAAAAGTATCAGCTTTAAACTAGAAAAAGGAGATGTCATTATCAATGCAAATCAACCAAATGGTACTCTACTTCAGGTATTTATGGAGCCAGAACCGATATTGAGTGATAGTGTGACTTATGATATTACGGCTTGGTCTTTACCTCACGCTTATGGAGTAGAAGCATATGGAATGAAAAATTATACTACTATTGATGAGCTTGAACATACGTTTGAAGATATAGAAATATGTATCCTTAATGCAGATGATAAATATGCTATTACTATTCCATGGGAAAGTGTTAATAGTGCTCAAAGCTTAGCCCATCTTTATAAAAATGGATTTAATGTTCGCATGGCGAAAAAGGATGTTCAATTTACTGAAGGAGTAGTTTCTAAAGGATCTATAGTTGTTGTGAGAGGTGATAACTATCACATCAAGAATTTTGCAAAGACGCTAGAAAAAGCACTTGGTACAAATGATAATGTTATGTGTTTGAAGTCAGGTTTTTCTACAAATGGAGGAGATATAGGTAGTAGTGCTTTCGCTAGATTGAGCCAACCTAAGGCGCTCCTTATATCAGGAAAAGGGACAGGTGCGAATGCAGTAGGACAGATATGGCACTACTTCGATGAAGTGATCGGCTATCCGCTATCAATCGTAGATAAGCAAGATATAGGAAGGGTAGATTATGACGATTTTAATACATTGATCTTACCAGATGGATACTACAGTTTCTCAGAAGACGAGATGAAAGATATTACTTCATTTATCAATGATGGAGGAAAGGTTATAGCGATATCTGGAGCTCTTGGAAATTTCGTAGAGAAGGAAGGTTATGCACTTGCTAAATATGCTACCGATGATGAAAAAGACGAAGCCAAAAAACATAGAGAAGCTAAAAAACTTGAAGCTAGAAATGATTCTTTCCACGATCAAGAAAGACATGGAATAAGTAATAGTGTGCCGGGCGCAATTATAAATAATAATATAGATACATCTCATCCACTATCGTTCGGACTTGGAGAATCTTATCATAGTTTGAAGACTTCGAGACAGAGGTATAGTCTATTGCAAGGTGCATGGAATGTTGTAAGTGTACCTAAAGATTACAAACATTATGGATTCATAGGAGCAGGCTTGAAGCTGAAGTTCGAGGGTACAGTGTCGTTTGCTGTGGAGGAAAAAGGCAGTGGGTCGATTATATATATGGTAGATAATCCATTGTTTAGGGGATTTTGGGATAATGGGTTGATGTTGTTTGGTAATGCACTGTTTTTGGTGGATTGATCAATGAGAAGAGACAGTTGAAAAATGAGTCAAACTGTTTCCTTTTCGACAACAGAGGTTTAAATACAAAGGCAAGCTAAGCAAAATTCCTACTAAATTATTCTGTTGTAGAATTAGAATGATATATAATGAAGCGGAAAGGTTTATGTATTCGTGACTTTAGTTGCGTTGTTCCACTGATACTAGGTCTACATTAGATGGATTCCATACTAAACGTGATCACGAAGTTAAAGCGTCGAATGAAATAAAAAAAGCCACACTTCATTCAAGAAGCGTAGCCATTTTATAATTAAATTATTTTCAGATAATTTTAAAATTTATGTAATTTTAACTTGATATACTCGTCGAATGTTAAGTCCTTGTAACCCTTTTCTTTCATCTTTTTTATGAATTTAGGTGTTACGTTGTGGATGCCAGCAGAGATTATATCATCTGCATCAAGATTGAATCCTAGGTCTTTTAATCCTTTGATGTCATCTAGGTCTATATTGTGAATTTTGAATGATACGATATCGTCAAAAGTGATATTTGAAAAACCAGCATCTTTGATTTCTTTGATATATTGAGGACTGACATTATGTATTGCTGCAGTAGTCAGATCATCAAACGACATATCATCGAATCCCATACTTTGAAACTCGGTGATCATATCAGGATCAATGTTATGAATGGTAGCTGTGATCATATTATCAAATGTTAGACCTTTCATACCGGCCTTGCTAAACGTCTCTATGTACTTTAAGTCGACATTGTGGATGCCAGCACTAATCAACTGGTCAAACGTTAAATCGAAACCATAAGATTTAGCTTTTTTTAGATAATCTACATCCACATTATGAATAGATGCTGAGATCATGTCATCAAAGTCAAGATCGTCGAATCCAGCTCCTTCGAATGATTTTATAAACTCAATATCTACGTTATGAATAGATGCCGAAACCAGATTATCAAAATCAATGTTTTCGAATCCAGCTGCCTCGAATGCTTTGATATAATCAGGGTCAACATGGTGAATCGATGCAGAGATCATTTGATCAAAAGTCAAGTTTTTGAATCCTGCATCTTTAAATTTTTTGATATACTTTGGATCCACATTATGAATGCTTGCAGAAATCAAATTATCAAAAGATAGATCATTATAACCGGCACTTCTTAGTTCTTTGATGTAGTCTATATCCACGTCATGTATAGCCGCTGATATTAGGTTATCAAATGATAAATCATCATACCCTAGATCTTTGAATTTTGATATGTATGACGGATCTACATCATGGATAGCCGCTGATATGATCTGATCGACACTAAGATCTTCATATAGTTCTTTACCAAATGATTTGATGTATTCCATATCTACATCATGGATTTTCATAGAAACCAATTCTTCAGCAGATGGTTTCTTGTAATTCACTTTACGGAACTCCCCATTGACATCTTGTATGTATTCTTTATCTACACTGTGTATTGCCATTGCGATCAACTCTTCGTCATCAAGATTCGTATATCCCTCGGTCTTCAAGAAGTTGAAATAGTCTTTATTAATATCAGACAAGAAGAAGTGAATAATCTTTTTTTCTTTTACATCGTATCCTTGGCTTTTGATGTAGCTGATATATGATGCATCAGGTTCAAAACTATACCTACCAGTTCCTTCGCTGCCTTCGAATTCTCCTTTGAGTATCATGGTACCTGCTTCTCTTATTAGTTTGAATTCCCCTTCTGTTCCAGGTTTGATCTGTGGAGTGAATTCTGATGTCTTCATACATTCTGTACTCGACCAAAAGTAGTTTTTACCAATACCTCCTTTTTTGATAAAGAAACAAACTTGGTTGCCATTGATTTCAGCTTCCCATATGCCTTTTGTTTCTATATCAACATTTGAATCCTTTATTATAGTTCGATCTTTTGCATAATCTAAAGTATATGACTTGCCTGAGCTTGTCATCATGATTAGTTTATCATCTACCCCTTTAACAGAAATACCTTCTTTAGTATCTAGCCCTAAATCAGATAGATCATGCATCAGATCAAATCCTATTTCGGAATCCATTACTTTAATATCATTGCCAAGAGTAATCGAAACTATACTAGAGGGATTCTCAATATCCTTATTAGAGCCTATCATTGGATTAATGAGTTCTAATTGTGTGTTGATAGAAGTTGAAGTTTTATCCGCTTCTGGTGTAAATGTCAATTGCGATATGGATTTTATTTCTGAGCTATTCGATTCTATTTCAGATGGGTGTTCATTATTTTGATCATTATGGTTTTGAGTAACAGCGTGCGTTGGGTTCATCAGTGCTACGCTAAATACCAATATTGGCAATATGAATAAGTACTTCCAAGTACTTTGTGCTGAAGATTTTTTTGCATTCATCATTTGTATACGTTTTTTTAAGAATGATTGATTATAGTTCGTCGACAGCGCAAGTGGTAATTCTGGGACTGAAACTTTCAATAAATTCATTTGGTATACTTCTGCATTCGCACCAGAGGCTAGCATTTCTTGATCTGTAAGGTATTCTAAATTGTGTTCTACAGCTTTTCGGTAGTACCACGCAAAAGGATTGAACCATTGGAAGATCAAGGCAAATTCTGACAGAAAGATATCTGCAGAATGCCATTTGGTGATGTGTATTTTCTCATGGGCAAGGATCTGCTCATAAGTGTCGTAATCGTACTTTGTAGGGTTGATGTAGATCATATTGAGAAATGAAAACGGAGCTTTATCTCCAGACATTTCTACGATAGTCATCTTACCATCTTTCAGGGTAGGGTACTTGATTCTGTAATACATTAATATTCCTAACTGTACTAAGAAGTTGATCAAAAATATTCCAAGTCCTACCAGATAAATCCATTTTATAGCAACTGTCCATTTTACAAATGAAGATGTTGTTTTTATAACAGAATTCGTCGTGACTTCTTCTATTTCAGATGCTACGTCGGTCAGTAAGGAGGCTGTTATTTTTCCTTTTTCTGGTATAGTGACAGATTTAATATTATTGTTTTTGTCCCTTTCAGTTATTGAAGCTCCATCGTCTGTGTTGACTTTCTCTAGTGAAATATTTTGTTGGTTCTTTTTTATTTTTGTAGGTGGAGTTTCTGTTAAAGTAGCAAAGGATGCTGCCTCACTTCTGAGTGACCATTCACTTGGTATGTGAATACTAGGTAATAAAAATGCCAATACCAAGTACGAAAATAAGATCACTCTATTCAATGCGTAAAATGTCTCTTTCCTCAATAGCACTTGGTAAAGGATGAATCCTAGTCCAAGAAGAAGCGAAACGTGTAGTATGTAGTTGATCATTTCTCCTCTTTTTTGATAAGTTTTAGAATGTCTTCCAATTCGTTCTGACTTATCTTTTCCTCTTGTGCGAAGTGAGCTACCATCTTGATGTACGAATTATCGAAGTACTTTTTGAGTACATCAGTTATTGCATCTTTCTGATAGTTTTCTTTTTCTAAAAGTGGAAAGTATTGATGGGTATTGCCAAATGATTTGTGACCGATATAACCTTTATCGCTTAAGATTCTTACGATTGTAGATACAGTATTATAGTGAGGTTTAGGTTCAGGCATTTCTTCTATGATCTCTTTGATGAATCCTTTTTCAAGTTTCCATAAGATCTGCATGATTTCTTCTTCTCGTTTTGCTAATTTTTGCATAGTTCTACTTCTTAACAATGTATTATAAAGAGTCTAAAAATTTCAATTCGTTGCATACCACTGCGCTACTGAAAAGACAAAGTTATAACTAATAAATTAGTTTTGCAACTATTTAATTAGTTAATCTACTAATGTCTTAGTTGGAGAGTAGATTTAATACATAAAAAGAATGACCTAAAATATGCTATTACAGCATTTTAGGTCATTCCCTATTAGAGTAAACACCGTTATCAATAAAAAGTATTTAATGTTACAATGTTATTTCTTAAATAATAATTATTCTTCTATCACCTTCATTCTTAGTGTAACTTTTGATGCATCATAGTCATTTTCACAATCAGGCAACCCACCCGTTTCATACTCAAATGTGAATGCATCTATCTTAGCGTGAGGTAATATTTCTGGTTTTGAATCATAGCTACTCGATCCAAAAGTGAATAAGTCTTTATCCCCATTTGTATCTACAGTTTCGACCAATACCCTGAGTTCACCTTCCCAAATACATACAGCCTCGCAAGGGCAGAATTCATCTGTAATGGTTTTGTCAATGAAACCGCTTCCATCAGGAAAACAAACTTCATCGTCCAATACAATAGAGAAGGATGAATTATATTCTACTTCTGTGCAGTCTTTCTTTTCTGTATCAACAACAACAACAACAACAACAACATCATCATCATCATCATCTGATTTGCTGCATGAAAGGATTAGGAGACTAGCAAATATTAGTGTTAGGTATTTCTTTGATATTATTTATTCTGTCCATGTCAAAGAACCTGGCTATTTTGAGGGATGCGCTGATCAATATGGTAATGTTTGTAAAAATACGGTAAACAAAGAATGTGCTTTTGTTACAGCTACTAGAATAAGACAAAAGGCTTGGGATCATATTGTTAATGATGTAACTAATACAATAGGTGTGATTACGCTTCCTATATCTATTGGAGCTGTGGGAACTGCAAGAGGCTTGCAATTTCTTAAACATGGATTTTTTATTGCTAATGATGTGGCTTCTCTTGCAATTGGTCTAGACCAAGAAGGGTTTACAGCAAAATGTCAAGCAGTTTTCGGAGAAGAAGCTGGGCAAGCATATTCTTCTAATATTATTGGGTTTACAGCTTTTATTGGCGGGTTTGACTTAGTAGATGGATTGGCAGATGGTATAGAGACATTTGTTACAAAGAATACTTTTGAAAATGTTCCCTTTTCTACTTTAGCCACATTTAATTATGAAGAACAAATACAATTAATTGCTAACGCTAGATACGCTGCGGAAGCAATAGATGCCTCAGGACAAGTTATAGTAGAACCCAAGATGTTAGCCATTGTAGCACAGATGGAAAAGACCCTTAAGAAAAAACTTACAGGACCTACGATTGAGGAAGCACTTAATCTTATAATTAGACCTCTTTTTCCTTCGATTGAGGGCTTGGATATCTTGTCTGATGAAGCAAAAAACATTAGAAATTTAATACATCGATATCGAGACAAACAGATCAACGTAAATGGTGTAGATATAGACCCAAGTCATAGAATAGATAATATTCTTGAAGGTATGTCGGAGACAGAGATTCAAAAATTATTGGATAATTTGGATAATGATACGGATAGTGATCTGATAAACTATCTTATTGGGGGTAGTGATCAGATGTCGAATTCGGTTAGAATGGAAAGTTGGAAACTTCTTTCAAGCTATCCCAATAGTAATGATTTGGTGCTTCTTATGAAAATGGAGTTGTGGATAGGCATAGAAGTGCAAAGTCTAAAGATAGGTTCAAATACTAATTTCTCATATTTGGGTAAAGAGTTTGCTAAAATTGATGAGGATGGGATTTTGATTTTTTTATATCCAGGATGGAAAGGAGACCAAAAGCTAAATCCTAATAAAAATACAATAGGATTGGGCAAATGGGTAGAAGATCCGGACAATTATAGTACTTCTTTTGGTACAAAACTATTTTTAGAGGATCCACCACCAAACGGCCTCCCTGATGGAGTGATTGGAAGAGTTACTTCCGAAGTGCCACCTGCTAATAGTTTAACATTTTTAGATTTACCAGCTGAAGATTACAACCTTATAATAAATAATGAAATAAAATCCGCAATTTTGAATTCTTATCCAAATGCAAATGTTTCAAGTATTACTGATCAAGATTATGGTATTGTTGAATCTTTAATAAAAAATGATATTCTTCCTAATGTCGATGAATCAGCTTTAGATATCATAATTTTAGCTGGAGTAGATAGTGGGAAAAACATATTTTGGATAGATTATAATTTACCTTTTCTTAAAAAAGCTTTTGAGAGAGGGGATGATATAAGACTTTTTTCTGATCCTGTTGAATTTGGAGGTAGTGGATTATATGGTAAGGAGTTATTAGAAATAAATAAACCTGACGGGCTCGCTGATTTTTATGATTATTCATACAATCAAAACACAGGAATTTATTCAAAAAATTAAATTTATGGTAAGTTTAAATATTAAATTAATAAACCTTTGGAAAAAACAAACAGTCTTATTGTTAGATATATATAATGATTTGTTTGAAAAAGGAAATTATACAATTTATAGTTGCTCAAATAGTAAAATTATATTTTCAAATGGTATTTTCTATTTAATATTCAATTATGGTACTGACCAGTATTCATATTCAAAGCTCATGGTATTAGAAGGTATGAAAATTCAATATTTAGATACAGTATTGACTTTAGAGGATTTTTTAAAAGCAAACAAAATATCTATTTCTGTAACAGATTATCATGCAACTAATTTGAAGAAATATATTCCGAGGATTAAAGGTTATCAATTACTTATTGAAAAATATTTAATAGATATATTGACATCTAAAGAGCCCCCAAGTGATAGTTTATTTCTTTAGTATATGATTAAATTAATAGCATTATAACAACCAATTCATTTTTTTAGAAATAGTATTTATAATCAAGGAATAAAAAAATATTTAGTTTCTAACGATTGACAATAACTATGAAAACAAAAAACATACTCTTCCTTTTCCTCTTCTTCACGCTAAGCCTCCAAGCGCAAGATGAAACCACAGGCTATCCTGTGCTACAGGAAGTAGATAGTGGTGCAACAAAGAGTATGCAACAAAGTGAAGATGGAGGTAGCTATAATATAATCTATACTACATCTTATAAAACGGAACTGCAAAGAACTTGAATTGGATATTAGAAAAGGAAGAATACAAAGTAAGTTTACATAGAAGTTGATGGACACAAACAATATGAAATACAAAAATAAAAAATACTACTTACCATTCTTTATGATGATCTTTCTAGGGGCATCTACTATGACAGTAGATGCACAAGATGAGGTGCCTAATTATCCTGTGCTACAGGAGTTAGATGGAGGGAGGAGGTATGACTTGTCTTCAAGAAGGTGAAGATGGTAGTTATTATATAATCTATAGTGCGTTATATGAAAACGGTATTCAGAACGATACAGTTTTTATCAATACAATGGATTGCAACATTATAGTATCAACAAAAACTTACAGGCACAAATTACATGAAATACAAAAATAAAAAGTAAATGACCAAACCCAATAATAAATATTGCCTAAAACAATTGACCATACTATGCTTATGCATATCATACATACAACTAAGTACATCCCAAGAAATAACCTTTGAAACATCAGTTGGCAGAGTAGACGATGGTCCCAAATTTAAAAAAGAGTTAATCGAAAATAATGGGAAGTATTATTGGTTTGCTAATAATGTAGATAGTAATATCAACAATATCATTGAAAGACAGTGAACGCATTATATTCAACTATAGTTTTAGAGATGTAGTTGAACGGAAAGAAGAACTAGTAAAAAAAATAATTGATCGTTTAAATGCGATTGATTTTTTCTAAATGCAAATAATGAGATTTAAGACAGTTGATATTACCCAAATCGAGGTAAATATCAATCAAAACTAAAAAATGAAAGCCATAACAGAAATAAATATTTTCCAGTTAATACTGCTTGCAGTGTTTGTATTATCATTAAATAGTGATTTATATGCCCAAGAACCCAAAGTGCTGCGAGTCTCACAAATCAATGAATTTGATTGGACAAGTAATAGTCTACAAAGAAACGGAGACCACTTTTATCTTACAGTAGGTAATCTTGATAATAGTAATCGGGATCTAACGAATGACCTAGAGATTGATAGTTTTATTTTGCCAGAGGTAAATGGATCAAACAGTGCGTCTGTTTTATTTGATTATAAACTTGGGGAAGGTTTTGTAAATTATGAATACGTTAGTTATTCCACAGAGCCTGATGGATTTTCGAAAAATGACTCGTTATCGGCATACTGTTATGATTCAATTGACTTTATGTTTAATGGCAATACCTATGGATCTGAAAACAATGATACCACATTGTTTCCTCTAGGTTCGTATATATGGGTATTTGATCACCTAAGAGACTCTCTGAGATTTATCACTAAAACGGAAAAAAAATATAGATTATTTACAGATGGAATGACCTTAGACGGAGACTACTTATATGTAGTTACTCATACCAATGAGGATACTTTTGAGTTTATGGGAGAGTTTTTTCCTGAGGTAATAGATCCAAATTGGAATGTGAAACATGTGCATAAGATCAATTGGAAGACAGGTCTGAAAGAATGGTCTCACCAGTTTAGCACAGATTATGATTATGATAATGTAATGGATATTAAAGTTGTGGAAGATGGCAACCTGATCATAGCAAAAAGAATATCAGGAAAAACATACTGGGATGGGGTTCAGATGCCAGGTAATCATTATTTAGATTCGGGTTATGCTTTTTTTAAGATTAGCCCAGAAGGGGATTTGGTTGATTATATACAATCAGCATGTTATTGTAAAGGCTTTCATCAGATCCACATAGAGGATGATGGATCATTATTATTATATGGAGCACAAATAAACATGCCAAATCTGACCTTAGGAGATGCATTTTTAGAAATGTACACTGAGGTTATTCCTGGGACTCCTTTTCCTCTAATAGGTTTATTAGGGTATGTTCCATCTGATTGGGAAAATGCATGGATAAAGACATTTTTAGGTTATGACCTTGCTGTTACTGGTGCAGGAGTCTCACATGATGGAGAATCGATAATTCCAATTATTGGATATAAAGAAAGTGCTATGATAGAAGGAGATTCATTCAAGACTGCAGACTATGGCCTTTATGAAACCTATAGCGAAAGTAGAAGAGAATATATATTGCTATCATACAGTAAAGTGGGTGACTTAATCAAAAGACCAATTACAATGCCTCTAAATGGATATTTTCATGAAATTATTGAAGTAGAAAAGGACCATTATCTTTGCTATTTCAGTGAAGATAATGGTGATGAATCTGAATTATATGGTACGAGTCTAGATCCTTATTATTCACAAAATTTTAGTCTATTTGAAATAGAAGGGGACATTTTTGACATAACGAATAATTTAGATGAATTATTAATTCCACATGTAGGAAATCTAATCGTACACCCTAATCCTGTTAGCATTGCGTCACCAATCACAATAGATACTAAAAGAACAATAAACAAGATTGATAATCTTATTCTTATTTCATCTTCTGGAGAAATAATAGAACTAACAGATTATTCAATAAATAATACCAAGGTTGATGTTGTATTGCCAATCTTACCTCAAGGTGTATACATCATACAATTGCAATATGGAATCTATTCTTCGATGGCTAAATTAATTATCAAATAAATCATAATCATGAAAATTTCAAATATTATTATTCTTACAATGTTGTTTTTCAACAACATCAATCTAAATGCTCAATGCACAGAATCCATTTCATCAATAAAAGTGTATAAAGAATCTTTCACTACTGGTGCAGTATATAATGAACCACCAATAAGTAGTGGAGAAATGTCCTTTGATATTCTCAATGATCTCAAATTGACAGCATTGGATACAGATGGACTAGGTTATTTGTGTATAGACGGGATAACTGTACTTGACGCCTTAGATCCTCCTATTAAATTTAGTCAAGATATTGATATAACAATGGGCATAGGTTCATCTCAAAAAAGACATGCTATGACTATGTATCATTTGACGGCAGCCCGCAACTTTGCGAATCAAGAATTTCCAATTAGTTTAGGAACTTTCAATGTGAAAGTCGAGGATGAAGGAGAGGCAGGCTTCATGGTTGATGGGCAAGGGAATAATGTTACAATAGATTTTAGAAAACCAGGTCCTGGGAATGATCCTTATTATGCTTTTTCTGAGGATGCTGGTGCAATCGCAAGCGGATATTACCAAGCACTACATAAAAGTCTTTTAGTATTGATACCGGGTGAAAACACTAATGAGCTTCCTCAAGCTCAAGGAGTAAGATATGGTATTTCAGACTATTTAGCCTTTCGGTATTTGTCTCATCATTCTTTTAATACTGGGACCAATATGTATGTTCATGCTGGTGTAGGTACAGATGATTGGGCCACAATAGATATTAATTTTGGCAACATTGATTATGCTTATAATGATTTTTATTTTCTAACTATTGC
>JBLHWH010000028.1:0-43290 GCA_047628935.1 Halioglobus sp.
TTAAGGGATTAAGCAGTTTTGCAAAAAAAAAACGACATCGGAAATGCACCTATTTATCCCAATAACATGGAATAAGACTGTTTTTGGTTATCTTATTCTTTTTTATCCCCTAACTCCAAAATAATCACTTTGAAAAAGTTAAAATATCTAGTTCCGGTACTCTTATTTATAGCCTTTTGTACTTTTTATAGGTGCACCCAATTAACTTCTACAAATTCTTCGCTCCCAGTAGATTTACCTCGAAACTCAACTTCTAATGAAGCTGCTCATTTCGCATGGGACGTATTTATGTCGATTAACGAGCCCGCCGATGATAATTTGGGTACTTCATGGGAAAACTACAAAGAAGCATTTGATATCTTTTTACCGGATGCCGAGAAACCAACACCTTGGGGTGAATCTACGCCATCAAATAATCCACCATGTGAGGGTTATACAAGTGGGAAAGTGTTAAGGACAACCTCAAAAGTAAGTACCGTTATAAGTGAAACAAATCAAGCGGTTGGAGGAGTGCTTATTGATCGCAACTCTAATTTGGTGCATTATGAGGTGTACATGAACAAGCCCATGTTTGAGTACTTAGTTAAAAATACGTATTACAATGCTATTAAACAAGCTGGAAGCAAAATCGATTTTCCGACAGGAAGTATGGAGTTAAAAGCTGCATGGAGAATTTTAGATCCTGCCGTGGATGATGTCTCAAGATACCATACGGCCAAAGTAGTTATTTATATTCCCGACTCAAAAGATATACTATCATCAGACTGTATACCGGATAAAACAAAGGCACAGATGGAAATCTGTTCAGAAAAATTAGTTGGATTGGTTGGTTTGCATATCGTTTATAAAACGCCTTCAAATCCTAGTTTTACATGGGTTACATTTGAGCAAATCGATAATGTAGAGACTAATATTGATGGAGATAGAACAATACTTCCATCTTTCAGAAACAAATCAACTGTTAAATCTTATTGTCCAGATAACAGTCGCCAATGTGACTGTCCAGATCAAGAGACCTCTCAGATCACCAGACAAACACCTATTCCTGATTGGGTGGAAACTGTAAATGAAACAAGAAAAGAATCACTTCAAAAAACCAATTCTATTTGGCAATATTATCAGCTGATTGGAATACAATGGGCAAAAGATGATACTCGTACAGGTAATCCACTCTTGCAAAATCTTGCAAATACAAGCATGGAGACATTCAATCAAACGGGAAGTAGTTGTGTTGGGTGCCATGCATTTGCTAGGACAACAAACCCAAAAGGACTATCTGATTTTAGTTGGGTAATGGGCCGTGCACAAAATCCAAAAACTGAATTACCAGAAGCAAGTAAGGGTGCGTTGATAAAATATGTGATGAGAGAAAATCCGTATAAGAGTTGGGGAACGTTCCCTAATTCAATATGGAATGTTTATGATAAACCTACTCCAGGTGAGAATCCGCATGGTAAAACAATTCGCATATATGCCAATGATATTGCATTAGATTATTACAATAAAATCAAAAGAAGTCTGCCTGAGAGTCCTGAATTGCCTGTGGGTAGCATTGTTCTTAAAGAAAACTACAGAACTGCACCAGGCAGTGTTCCTCATCCAAGCGATTTGGTTGAGCTAACAGCCATGTACAAAACCCTAAATAGCGATGGACAACCTGAATGGTATTGGATGAAATCACCTCCTTTTGGTCCTCCAGATGTTTCTGGTTTTAAAATTCATGGGTGTGTAAGTTGTCACATGAATTGGGAAGGGAATGGAGATGGAATGTTGAGCTTTAATTTTGGTAAACGCCCAGTTATTACTGAAACTGCTTATTTTGAAAATATAGGTTTTGATATACTTCCTACAGAAGAGGAGATTGAGCAAATTCGTAAGATGATTTCTGAAATAGATAGTGAGTAGGTGAAAAGTAAAAAAGGAAAAATTTATTTGGACATCATATGGGATAGCTGTTTAGAGGTTCTACTAATTCAATTGGGCGCTTTTATTGTGTGGGGCTTTATTCTTTATGCAGTGCATCCCAATTGAATTGGGATTGCCTTTTGGGGTGCAACTATTTGATTTGGTTTAACTTTCAAAATGTTTTAATCTAATATTATTACTTTCTCCAGTTACACAAGTAGATTTACATCCTTGGCTGGTTATAGAGTATATAAGATCATATGTAGGTGTAGATTTCCATTGACTATTATTGAAGCCATTGTATAATTGGAATGGAATAGCCTGAAGGGCTACCATTCCTACAGCGATGGGTTTCAACGCATCGTATTATTATTATTATTATAGAATTGGTATAGAGCTCTGAAGGAGTGACATTATAGTTTCCGCAGCATGATTCGATAAAAAAATCATTATACAATCATATAGCGTCCAGATTTAGACGAGCTAATGTTGACAACATTATATCTGTAACCGTTTACAGGTAGTCGATTTCTTGAGATATAGATTACATATGATTATCTAGCCAAGGTTCAGCCACTATTAGTTTTCCTTCAAATAAATATACTCAATTATAGAATAAGCCAATGTATCGTTTGTACTAAAGTCTAATGCTGTAAATACTTCAAGCCCTGCAATTCCAGCATCTTCTTCATCGCATCTATTAGCATTAAGTGATGAAGGGTATGTAGGACTTGATGACAAGTCAAAACACGCTCTTTGGCTTATTTTATCTTCTTCAATTATTAATCCAAATTGACTTACTTCATTATCCGTGTAAGGGAAAGAGACTACCTGTCCAACAGGTGTGTCCATCCCAAAATCTATAGTTAGGTCTGTTTCGGAATCAATAGTTATAGATTTAATTACTTGTAAACCTGCTGTCATAGTAAAGAATTCGAAAGGACTTAATCCTAAGTTCTCTAAACTATGTAACTTATCTATTTCAATTACCTCTCCTGTATTGTCAGCTGTTAATACAACAGATGATATTTCATTTGCTTTGTCGAATGTATATGTGATCGGATATTCTTCTTCGCTGCCACATGATGTGAAAAGGATAACGGTTAGTATTATTGTTAGTATGTTTTTCATATGTTTTAAATTTTATTTTTTTATAAAAAATCAACGATCTATGTTTAATAGTGTTTTCCCACATTTTTGTGAAATGTTATAAAAGCCACGATTCTATCTTCTCTTTGGGTGTCTGTAGCTTTTTCTCGGCATCTTAAAAAATAAAAATTTAAGGGCACAAACATCAATTCTGGTTTGAATTGGAATAAAAACTAACCTATGATCTTAATTATTTCCTCTGGTCTCTTAAGTTCAATTATCGGCGTTTCATTTTGTTATTATTAGTTTTTTACTGTAAGTATCATTTTCTGTAGTAAGTGTGATAATATAAATTCCGCTTTTAAGAGCTGAAACATCAATATTACCTTTTGTGTCTTTCGTTGAAAGTACCGTTTGACCTGATATCGATTTTATATCAATTTCACTTTTCTTAGTATTTATGTTTTTTACTATTCTTATTGTATTGGTTGCTGGATTAGGGACTACATCAAAAGTTTGTTTTTCTGATATTGATTTATTACTTCTCTGGTCAGAGAAAGGTATCATATTTTTAATTTCAAATAGTGAGTTAATTGACTTTGACTCATTACGATCAAGTTGAAAAAATGTGAAGTTACCAATATTCCGTTCATATACATGACCTTTAACCGTTAAGCCGATAGCAATCACATTTTCAATATTCTTTAAATCTATGATGAATTCGTCTGATTCATTATCTATATGATAATAAGAATCAATATTTTAGAGTAACATGATGAAAATCCAAATATACTTGCACAAATGAATAGTGCAGTTATTACTTTCCATTTCTTATATAGTCCCATTGGTATCTTCTTATTTTAAAATTAGAAATTTTTGTATTTATTACATTTTGGATACATCCACTGTTCATAAAATTGTAATAATCATTTGAAACGGGAACTTTGAGACCATCGTTTTTATATCCTTTTTCACTTCCACCAGATCCATCTGGATGAAAAAGTTGAAACTTTGCGTGGCCAACCTCATGAGGTTTTGTATCTCTATCATTTCGAGTACATTGACATCAAAACATTCTGAATGAACACAATCATCAATATTACTAGATATTGTTACGCAATATTTTCCAGGGGATAGATCAGATATAATCGCGGTAGTTTGCACCGGATCAGTATTCCATTCATATGAATAGCTAAATTTTGTATCTATAGTTATTTGTCCATTTTCATCTCCTTCAATGCATATATTATCAATAAGTGCTTCAAAATCTAAGGTAGTGGGGACTACTATACAAGTATCTGTATATTCGCATGACTTTTGTGCAGATGTTTTAAAAAAATGTAAACAATAAGTCCCACTAGAAATGTTAATCAGGTCTTGTGTATAATACACATTTTCAGAATCCTTTTTTACCCACTCATAATTATATGGTCCATTGGCTGGATCTACATAAATATCAATACTCCCATCATTCAGACAAGCTTTTTCTACGGAGACTACATCAAAAGGAATTTTGAGTGGAATTTTTTCTATTGTAATAGTTAACCAATTATCACACCCATTTTCCATTTGGATATGTACATTATAATCACCAGCAGCCATGTTTAAAATAAAGACTGTGGGAGTATAAATACTTTTTTCTGCAACTAAGTTATATTCTGAATCATAAACAAATGCTTCGATATCTTCCCCAGTTAGTAATAAAAGCTCCGAAGTATAGATGAATATTCTGCCATTCTCTGTAAAACAATTGGCATCTTTTTTATCTAAGGTTATTTCAGTAGCTATATCGTAGCCGTACACCTCCGCACAAAACTCCATTATAACTATATCTGTAATAAATACCTCCAATTCATATTCTCCTGCAGATATATTGCTTATAGTAAACGGTGAAGAAGTAATTATGATTTCTTCATAATCTCCTGTAGTACTATTATAATAAGAGGCATCATATGGTAATGGATAGATATTCATATCATGATCAAATTCTATTGTTATACTTCCAGTATATGTATCTATACATGCATCAGAAGAAGTCCAAATAGGAGCATTCTGTGCAAAACTTGTAAAGCTTGCACATAGAAATAGCATGTAAATGGTTATATTTTTCATTTTATATCGGGTTTTAGATGATCTTAACTTCTTTTATGCTTTAGTCTTTTTCTTCTTCGCCGTAAGCTTTAAAAACTATTTTACCTTGTTGATAGGCTTCTAGCATGGCATTATATGCTTTTGTTCCTACCTCAATACCATATTCTGGGTTGAACAGACCATCATCTCCGTACAGATAATTGTCTAATTCTTGGAATTTAACCTTTTTACCTATGTAGCCATATGGCTCCCAGCCATCAATAGATTTTATCATTTTGCAATAGTACCCCATATAGACATCAGATACTGTACCATGTGCATATATACTATCCTCACCGTCATCAGCTAAATTCAGTGGTGTATAATCTTGTGATTTATTCAAAAATGCTTCAAATACAATAGGTCCTCTAAATTCAGCATCACTTCCTCCAAAAATCAATAAATCGTTATATATGGTATTTCTTATTATTGTTGCGAGTTGTTTATTCGCATTCTCGTCTCCATTGAATCCCTTTACTAACAAACAATCTCTAAGATCATAAGGAAAATATGCTCTTGAAATTTTATTTGCTTTTAGTGTATAATTTTTACCATTACAATTGAATACATGAACTGAATCCGGATTATTTTTAAAACTCGAATCAAATTCAGTCTTTATTGTTTCTGGGATGATTAAAACTTCTTGTTTTCCTGTTTTCATTGACGAACAATGAACAAACCAAAAAGAACAAAACACTATAAAAAAACTATATTTATTTTCCATCTCTTATATATTTCCATTGATATTTTCTCAATCTATATTCTTTAATTTTCTTCACTGTACCGTTAGGTAAACAGGGTAATATGGGATTGTAATAATAA
The DNA here is from genome assembly GCA_047628935.1 of Halioglobus sp. GTDB lineage: Bacteria > Bacteroidota > Bacteroidia > Chitinophagales > Saprospiraceae > CAJXUU01. Next base: position 5,947 of record JBLHWH010000028.1, read on the forward strand.
ATGTTACCACTATTCATAAGGTTATACTGATCGCAGTCTACATGGTTTAATAATCCATCATTTTTCCCTCCATTGTCATCTGGATGCCATAGACTGAATACACCATGACCGATTTCATGTGAGATGGTTCGTTCTTTGAATTCGGTAGAATGTAAATGATAATAAGAACTTATTACACATGAATTTCGACCTTTTTCGGAATTATCTACTGTCCCTCTTCCTGCAGAGTCTCCAGTTTCGGTATGTAAATTCCCTGTTTTTAATTCATCAATAAACCATAGGGTAACTGTATCAGCCTTTGGCATAATCTGTTCATTACCTCCATACTTTAGTATGTGGATATATGGTGTTTCAGCTGGAGTATTGGCTACAAATGAAGTTGAATTATAATTTAATGTATCATACCCCTTATCAGTCACCGTCATATGTATACCAGCTTTATTATAAATTGTATTTAAGTTATTTTGTATGTCAACAACATTAAGATTCGTAGGTACGGTTGATGTGATCTTAGAATCCAACACGCCATCATTATCCCTATCAGTATTCCAAGAAGAGGGAAGCGTTACTGGCTTGGTATTACATCTATATCTTCCCATTGTATCTAAGCTTGCATAAATAACTAATGAAGATTTATCAAAAGGATCATAAACTATTTTATCGTAATCACCTGTCATATCATAGTCTTGTCTATGATACCAATATCCAGTTACACTGGATGAAAGTGGTATGTTTTCTAAAAATAAATCCAAACTACCATCCAAACCAGGATTTATGCATTCGAAACGCTGTGGGAAATATACCGAGTCTATAGGAGTTATACAATCAGCCATGAGGTGTGGTTTAACATCTCCACTTTGATAGGGGATGCTGTCTGCAATAAAATTAACACAGTAGTTGGCATAGTCATCATCAGATTCTGCAAGCCTTAAAAGATGAACACCTAGCTCTATCTTGGGATAAACAGCTAAGTCAAGTATTGAATCACTGCAGATGCTCAATAGTGTTGAATCTTTTTGTAGTGTTCCACTTTCAAGAAACTCCAAATATTTATTATGAAAAGATAAATAACTGAGCTCAGTTGGATTTTGTTCAATATCCACAGTTTTGAAGTAATTCTTATGATAAGATTTCAAAAGTATATTGTCTTGTTCATTTTTCATTAACAACTTACTCTTTACGTTTTTATTATAGAACGGATAATCAGACTCAGGATGTTCATCGAATCCAAAGTTCGATATGTTGTGTGTCTGATCGATATTCACTTCGATCCCATTTATAATTTTAAAATCAAGTTTCATTTTTTTCTTTTTTGTACCTACAATAAAGCTCACTATCATTGAACTCTTAGACGAAAGCATTAAGCTTGCCTGAAAGCTCTGAGGATTACCATCGATGCAACCACAATTTGTCCAGTCCCATGATTCGGCAGTTACAGAGTCCTTAGCTACATTATTATTTCTAACTTGAATAATGTAGGGAGTATTTTTACAAATGAATACATTATCACCATCTTCATAGTCAACAGAACCTATTCTAATGATATAATCTTTGTTTTTTATTCCTATTTCGAAGCATTCTTCTTCGACTGATCTATTTACAGACGTATCCTTCTGTCCAATTACATAAACGCTAACCAATAAAAATATAAATATTGTAATAATCTGTTTATACATAGTGTTATCTTAAAATATGAGCATATATAAACAAATTTGTTGCCAGAGTTCTTTGCATTATGATTAATGTAAAGAATGTTGATCTCTGTATTGCTTTTGGAAAACGACTGCGAAAAGAATGTTCATGTGACATGCTTTGGAATGATAATTAAATAAGATATCATATTTGGGGCGGCTAATTTTTTCTTCGACAAGGCAAAAATCGTAGGCATAGCCGTAGCTATGGTGAGTATTTTTAACGAAGTCGGAGGGAAAAAGAGACCTCCAAAAGTGTTACGTTATTTGTTTACCATTCCTTTATTCGTAATGATCGGATTCTTTATTACATGAACTTTGAATATCTGAAGTTAGACTGCAAAGGGATTACAGGAAGCTTCGTAAAGGCATTCCTTTGTCTCAAGAACAACTGGCAAATAAGGCTGATGTTTCGATTAGTCAAATATCTAGTGCACTAAGTATTAAGTAAACTACCTCATAGAGGCAGGAGTTTTTTGTATAGATGAGGCGAAGGTTCAGGACTTTAGCCGCAGCTAAAGGAGTGGTTCTTCAACGATATATACACAAAAAAGAACTAGTATATGGGGAGGGATATTTAGTTCTTAGTGCACTAGAATAGAAAGAGGATTACTCAACCCTACACTGAGTACTATGTATGTCCTTGTAGAGGCTATTGAGATTAATCCAGTGTTATTGATTTGTGATTTGTTAGATTGAGTTATACCACCTCAATCCTATCCTCCCCAATCAAATCCATACCTGCAAATTTCATAACCACTTGTGCAACCGTAACCACATCCTTTTCACAATAAGTAATGATACGATCGATGTCATCCTCTTCCCAGTACACGTGACCAACCATACTGCCATCGATATCATCTTTCGGGGAAGGAATGCCAAGAGTACCTGCCAATAATGCTAGAGAAGTATAATTTTTAAAGTCTCCGAATCGCCATAATTCCATAGTATCTAATAAATGAGCTACTTGCCAAGGTTTTTTGCCAGAGATATTGAGTAATTGAGGAAGTTCTATTCTATTGACGACACATCGTCTACAAAGGAATGGAACATCAAATTCTTTAATATTATGACCACATAGGTAGTGCTCATCAGGCCGGGCGTAATGATTGTTGAGTAAGTCATTGAATTCTTCAAGAAGTGCCTTTTCTTCTCCGGCAAATGATTTTAGCCTTAATGCAGTTTCTTCTCCTTTTTCATTCGACAGATAACCAACGGTAATACAAGCGACCTTGGAAAACTCTGCAAATATACCCGCTTTCTCTCTATAGAAACCTGCAGCAAGGTTTGGAGTCATTTCTCGATCTTTATCGAGTTTAAATTTTTGAGATTTCTTCATCCATAAAGCCTGCATTTCTTCAGGAAGCTCTTCGAAATGAGCGGTGGCAGACACCGTTTCAATATCAATAAACAATGTATTTTTGAGAATTTTCTTTTGGATTATCATCTTTATCAGGGTTTTCTACCAATTGATGTAATAAGTGTATACAACCAATTTACACCAGAATAGTGAATACAAGGAAATATTTAGCAATATTTGTACCGTTATCATAGCGAATTTGCACTGTAACCCTTATTATTGGATACAAAGCGCTTCTTTTTATAATATAAAACTGAACATATATATGACATCGAAATCAAAGAATAACTTATCAGCAATGGCTATCATAGCTATCATTGCCCTCATTGGATTGAATGGTTACCAATGGTTTTCTAATTCTCAATTGAAAACTCAGAACATTCGTCAAGAGACTGAATTAGTAGAGTTAGAAAAAGTACAAGCAGAGCTAGAACAAGATTACACTGCAGCACTAGAAGGCCTCGAAGACATGAGAAGTGATAATAATGAACTCAACAGTCTCATCGAAAGCCAGAAAGTAGAACTTAAGTCTCAAAAGGATAAAATAAATAATCTGATTTGGACTAAAAGAGAACTTAATAAAGCAAAAGAAGAAATTGCGAATATGAATTCTCAAGCGGCTCAGTATGTTGCTGAATTGGCACAATTAAGAGATGAGAACGCTACGCTTATGGCAAGCAATTCTCAACTTATGCAACAAAACTCTTCTCTTAATACGCAATATCTCAATGAGCAAACAGCTAAAAACGAGATAGAGGCTGAAAGAGTGGTATTAGCTGCAGAAAAAGAGAGATTGGCTAAGACTAATGAAGCACTAGACACAAAAGTTGATATGGCAAATGCGATCAAGATTAACTTCATGAAAGTACAAGGCTACCAATTAAAAGATAATGGTAAAAGGAAGAAGAAATCTAGAGCAAAAAACATCAATCTAATCGAAGTATGTTTTACAACTGAGACGAACATGGTTACTCCTTCTGGACCTAAAGAATTTCAAATCAGATTGATCGATCCATTAGGGGAAACAGTAGCTAGAGAAGATATGGGCTCTGGAGTATTGACGAATAAACTTGATAACACACAAGTAAGATATACTAGTACTGGTGTAATAGAATACAACAATGAAGATACTGAAGGATGTATCCAATGGAGAATAAATGATAGATTGCCAAAAGGAATGTACGACGTAGAGATCTATAACAATGGATTCAAAGTTGGAAATGGTAACTATAAAATGAAATAGGCATTTAGAAAAATCAGATATACATACACCCAAATAGTTAAGGTGTTAGGAATAGGCGAGGCATTGATTTGCTTTGCCTTTTCTTTTTGACTAAGTATATATTTTTAAATACAGAACTAAGTTCCATGCTTTTATTCCAATAAAAAAAGCATCTGATACATAAATACCAGATGCTTTCAATAAACATTCTATTTTAAGAGAATTCGTAGCTTTTATACTAAGATTCCCATGTGTTTTTCCCATTCTACAGTCATGTAAGCTTTGAGGCTTTCTAGATTATCGAATTTGTCAAAGAGCTCGCTGTAGTTGTGTCTTTTTGTATCCGCAGAGAATACATTAGCACTTACATCTGATTTTGTGATCGTTTTACCACTTAAGATGATAAGTCTTTCGACTACGTTTCTCAATTCTCGGATGTTACCCGTCCAATTTACTTTTTGGAGATCCTTGATTGCTGCAGGTTCTATTTTCTTTACTGGTGCACCATATTCATTACAGATACCTTCGATGAAGTGCTCGATAAGAGAAGGAATATCATCTCTTCTATCATTCAATCCTGGTACTCGGATAGGAATTACAGCTAGTCTATGATATAAATCTTCTCTAAACTTTCCTTTTCGAATTTCTGCCTCTAGGTCTTTGTTTGTAGCTGCTACTATTCTTACATTGACTTGAATTTCTTTGTCTCCACCTACTCTAGTGATTCTACTTTCTTGTAGTGCACGAAGTACTTTTGCTTGCGCAGACAGGCTCATATCCCCTATCTCATCAAGAAACAGTGTGCCGTTATTCGCCAGTTCAAATTTTCCGATTCTTAGCTTATGAGCGGATGTAAAAGATCCTTTTTCATGACCAAATAGTTCACTTTCTATCAATTCTGAAGGAATGGCAGCACAGTTTACTTCGATGATGCTGTTATCTTTTCTTGGGCTGTTCTCATGCAACCATCTTGCTACTAGTTCTTTACCCGATCCGTTTGGTCCAGTAACAAGTACTCTAGCATCCGTAGGTCCTACACGTTCGATTGTATCTTTGATCGCGGTGATTGCTTTACTGTCGCCTATGATTTCTTGAACTTTCTTGCCTTTCTTAGATACTTTTTTCTGTAGCGTATTCTTCTCATCTATCAGCTCAGACTTATCCATCGCATTTCTGAGCGTGATCAATAGCCTATTAAGATCTGGTGGCTTAGAGATAAAGTCAAATGCTCCTTTCTTTACAGCTTCTACAGCAGTATCAATATTTCCGTGTCCAGAGATCATCACAACAGGTGTCTCAGGGCTTAATATCTGAACTCTTTCGATAGCCTCCATGCCGTCCATCTTAGGCATTTTGATGTCCATGATGATGACGTCGTACTTATTTTGCTTGATCTTTACTAGGCCATCTAGCCCGTCTGTAGCTTCGTCTACAGTATATTTTTCAAATTGAAGTATCTCTCGTAGTGTGTTACGGATACCTTTATCATCATCTACGATTAAAATCTTAGCCATTGGATTGTAGTTTTCTTTTTTTAAATTTGAGATACCATCGAGACCAATCTTTAGTACCAGAATGTAAATATACGTATTATAATTAATTGCAATGGGTAAAATGTTGATTTATTGATGTTTCGGTAAAATTTAACATTCGGAAGCATCTGTAAGGAAAGATTAATTGATTATTAAATCACTTCCAAGAGTATAAATCAATTCGTTATTTCTATGAGTGCTTTTATCTAGTTGTTGTTATTTGTATTAATTGGCAAATTGAATATATTAATCCGACAATACTAAATAAAAATATATTCTTTTAATTTGCTAAATTATTGATAATCAATAACCCTTCATTCAAAATCTCTTTCATTCAAAACACCAAACCTACCAATCAGAATAAACGAATCATATTTTTACTCGGCGATTATATTTCCTTAAGTTAGGTGTATTAAACAATGATGGACAGAATTGGAGATCATTAATATTTAGTAGTATAATTATATTCTTAAAACTTAAAAATCAAATAGATTAGTTATGAAATTTTTACAATTGTTTTTAATGCAGTAATTGTAATGCCTTCTTCTGAGAGTATGACCGCTCAAATCGAATGGGTTGCATATAAAGGTGAATTGCCATCTAATGCTGTCATCGGGGGTGTCGAGACAAAAGAAGTTTAGCTGTATGCCGTGCCGACCATCGAGGAGCTATGCATTCAGGAAAAGTCGTTGTAGATGCTTGTAATATTGGATGGGGTGGAAAAGAATTAATTCTCAAGGATTACGAGATTTATTAAACAAAGGAGTTGTTGAATTGGATTGTCTCAAAACGGATGTGGCTCTACCTGATCATGCCATTCAATCGGATAAAGAGAGAGGCGGACTTATTTTTGTAGGAAGAGCTCATTACGAAGGAGGAACACACCCTGGTAAAGTTTTTAAAGTTGGTGGTAAATACATTTTGTAATATTAGCTGGGGTGGGAAAGAGTTAACCTTAAATACCTTTGAAGTATTAGTAGAAAATCACTCAGATAAAAATGCGAAGAGGATTCGAAACTCTAAGCAGTGCAATATGAAATAGCAAAAGGTTGCTTGTGCTGATAAGTGCATTGGCAGCATGACAAAAGATAACCAAGTCGGTGAAGGACATAGTTTGGTTTCGACTAACATTAAATATCAAACTAGAGTGATGGATGATGGAAGGTTAGTAGAAGAAATTCTTGATCGAGCTTTATGTGATGATGGAAGAATTCTTATTTTAAGACAAACGAAATTTGGTCAAATACAACTAAAGCTGGTGACCCTAAATTAGATTATTTTCTTAAATTTCAAAAAGATGGGAATTTATGCATTTATTCTGAACAAGCTGGTTTTGTATGGTGCTCAATGAGTAGTGGTTTGAATGGTCACCTTTTTGAAATCACATATATTGGCCACCTTGAAATTGTGAATGATCATGGTGGTGAAGTTTGGCTGGATTAAAATATTAGCTCTTTGGATTGTAGGCTTCTTGTTGAAGTTTGAAATGCTAATCTGAAGACAATCTTTAATATCTGAATAAAAAACACACTTATTGTAATTAGTTGCAATAGGTGTATTTTTGGTTTATTGATGTTTCAGTAAAATTTTAACGTTCGGATAGCTTTAGGTTATTAAAAATTCTACATTTGCATAGATCAATTCATCCAATTCATGAGGGCTTTTATTTTTTTGTTGTTTTCTCATTTTAGGTATCGTTATGTACATAGTTAAAGGAGCATGAGTATGAGAAGGATTATCCTGGACAAAGACACACTAGGATAGAAGACTCTAGAATACTTAATGAGCCTGGTTTATGTTATGCTAGATGTTTGACGCAAGATCTATATGAAGAAGAAGCAATAAAAGTTTTTGAATTTTCAGGATATAATCCTACTGAAACTATTGGGGTTGAATATGAAACGATAGTTATTAAAGATTCGACAACAGCATGGGAGAAAAAAAAAGTGATAGAAATTGTCTTTCTAAGAACCATGATGATTGCTTGGTTTGGTGTCTTGTTGAGGTGCCTGAAGAAGTAATTGATTTATACGTAGTCACTGATACCTTTAAAATTAAAGAGTTTGAAGTCATCTCGCTTTACCGCAGTGTGATGGTGAAAGCAGGTGGTTTTACAGAATGGAAAGAAATACTATGTGCCGCTGATGTCAGTCCAAGGCTATACGAGAGTATTCAGCTTGTGTTATATAATGCTGGATATGATGTTGAAGTTATTAGCATAGTAGGAGTTAAAACAAAAGCGGCGTTGGTCAAATTTTAAAAGGATAACGGTTTGCCTGATGGAGCTTTGGGTCTTGATGCTTTGGATGCACTTGGTGTGGATTATTAGATAGATAGTGTTTACTTGGACTGTTACAAGAATAGTTGAACAAATAGAGTTTAAAAATAATAAGTGGAATAAATTTATGAAGACGATAAACGCGCTAACAATTGTACTCGTGCTAGTACTTTTATCTTGCAAGTCAGTGAAGCAAAATGCAATCAATGAGGAAAGAAGTCCTTATGCAATTATAGAATCCAGGGTTGTTTCGGATCAAGATACTATTATAGTGGACGAATTGCGATTGTATGAGATTGAATCCGCTTTGGATGCTACAAGACTGATGTATGAAAATTATGGTTCTTGGGAAGAAAAGAGTGAAGGAAAATTTCAATCGAATATAAAACAAATGGCTTGGGTTAATGTGAAATTATTTGAAGATGACAGAGCCTTTAGTGTAATAACAGATGGAGCAGAAACTGATGTTTCTTTTTTTGCTTCATTAATTATTATAGATTCTAATAATAGAAATTGTCTTTCTAAAGGACACCCTTTACGAGAAGATATAGTTCAACTTATGCTAAATAAACTAAATGCATTATCAAATAAAAATGAGTCATATAAATTGTTTCGCTGACATTTACCTTAATGTCTAGTTAGTTATCATTTTAGGCCAGGAAAAAACGCATCCTTGAAATGATCAATCGTCTGATGCGCAGGATTGTGATAAATAATAGCAATCACATCAAATCGAATCTCCCAATCATGACCGATCTCTTCCATGTAAGCATTGGCAGCATCAATCATAAGTGCACGTTTACGATCTGTGACAAATGATTCTGGCCTACCAAAATAATCATCTGACCTAGTTTTTACTTCGACAAAAATCAGGACTTCATCTTTTTTGGTAATCATGTCAATCTCCGATCTACGATACCTCCAGTTTGCTTCAAGAATCTCATATCCTTTTTTTATTAAGAATTTTTTAGCAATTTTTTCTCCTTTTTTACCTAATTCGAGATGATTTGACATTTTCTTAGTGTATACTTAACAATAAGCTAGTTATATTATAAAAAGATTACATATTTTTACAGCCATTAAGAACAACCGATAAAATCTATTAAGCGGTTGCTTAATATTTAAATAAACGTAAATATAGAATAGTATGATGGATAAGTTGATAGAAAGGTTTCCAGCTCAGTTGGTAGAATCTTTGGAGATAGGCGAAGCGGCTACTCTTACGGCACCAGAAAAAACGATCAATAAAATATATGTTGCAGGTCTTGGTGGATCTGGAATCGGTGGCGATTTTGTAGCGGAGATGGTAGCTGATGAATGTAAAGTGCCATATATAGTAGGTAAAGGGTATGGAATACCTGCATACGTAGACGAAAATACATTGGCTATTATATCTTCTTATTCTGGAAATACAGAAGAGACATTGAGTGCTTTCGATCAAATAGAAAAAACTGGAGCAAAAGTAATCTGTATAGCTTCTGGTGGAAAGGTTATCGCTAGAGCAAAAGAAGCGGGTTATGATTATATCCAAGTGCCAGGAGATTGGCCATCACCTAGGGCATGTCTAGGATTCTCATTGGTTCAGCAGGTTTTTGTGTTGCAGAAGTTAGGATTCATCTCATCAGCAGTATCAAGTCAGATCAGGACTGCTATCGATGTAATCAAATACGACCAAGACGATATAAAAAAAGAAGCACTTACAATAGCTAAGAAATTATATGGCAAAACAGCAATCATATATACGACCGATAGAATGGAGAGTGTGGCAATGAGGCTGAGACAGCAGATCAATGAAAATGCAAAGTTACTTTGCTGGCACAATGTGATCCCCGAAATGAATCACAACGAACTTGTAGGATGGAAAGATAATCGACAAGATGTGGCAGTATTGTACATAAGAAATAAGGATGATCACAAGAGGAATGCAACTCGAATTGATATTAATAAAGAGATCATCTCAAAACTTTCTGCATCAGTTACTGAAGTATACTCTAAAGGACAATCACTACCAGAAAAAATGCTTTATTTAGTTAACCTAGGGGATTGGGTTAGTTGGTATATGTCAGAGATGCACGGAGTAGATAGTATAGAGGTAGATGTTATTGATTATCTAAAGGGAGAATTGGCAAAAGTATAGTACATTTGCACCCATAATCAGGCGGCCTATGTCTGGGTCAGGAATATGGGGTATAAAAAGAAAAAAAGAAAAAAAGAAAGTAACAATGGTAAGTACATCTTACCATTGTTACTTTTTATTGTGGTCTCTTGGTCATTACTTGCAAGTTTTAATGATAAAAGTCCTACAGCCCTTCTAGCTGATTTATACGCATGGGTCTTAGGCAAAGAAACGTCAAACCCAAACAAAGCTGAATTACGATCTATTATCGATCAGAAATCTCTTTTGATAGATAGCTTATCTAATAAGATAGAAGAACTTCAAAATAAGAGCCCATATCGAACTGCTATAGTCAATACTACAGCCAATGAACTCAATCTTCGATCTCAACCCAACTTATCTTCAGAGGTTGTAATTAAAATTCCTGATAGTAGTGCTGTGAAAATTCTATATTTCGATGAGGAAGTATTAGTCCTTGAAGGAGAGACTGGTAAATGGTGCAAAGTCAGATATGCTGACAAAGAAGGATGGGTTTGGGGTAATTATTTGGTATTAGAGTAGTTTTAGGATGTTTGAATCCTTGAATTGTGAATTAAGATTTTGAATTCTTTTTGTATTTTATTTACTGAGATAAAGCTTTGAAAAAAAAGAAGTTTCAAATTCTCTAACGCCCCTTCCTATATTCTAATGGCGTCATTTCTTCCTCTCTGGCAAACAGTCGGGAAAAGTAAGCGGGATCTTCGAACCCTAGATCGTAAGCAATTTCCTTAACATTTGTAGTAGTATATTTTAGAGCTCTTTTAGCTTCTATCATAAGGCGTTCTCTTATCACCTTTGTTGGCGTAGGATAGCCTAGAGCATTGAGTTTTTTGGTTAGTGATTTTGGTGATATGAATAACTGAGCGGCATATTCGCTTACCGAATGTACGGTACGAAATTGTTTGTCAACCAAAGCAATAAAGTCTATGATCGTTTGATTTTTTTGATGCGTTTCTGCTCCTTTCGTTAGCTCTTCTTCGTCAATATGTCTCAGGGTTTGTATCATAAACATTCTAAGGTATGTCTCTAGCATTTCCCTATGCGCATTACCAGGGTTCCTGAATTCTCTGATTAGGTTATCAATTATAGCAGAGAAAATTGGCCCATTTGATTGAGAAATCGAAACACCTGTAGCTCTATGAACATTATTGAAAATCAGGCCGTTGCATGCTATTTCTTTGCCGTGGGTTTCTACACAATAAAATTCTTTGTCAAATGAAATCTCATAAGCTAATTTTACTTTTTCATTTCTAACGGAGAATATTTGGCCAGGGGAGATACAAAATACACCAGACCCCACGATTTCAAACGTAGTGAAGTCAATGTCATAAGTGCCGCTCCCGTCCTCTACCCAGTAGATTTTGTAATAATCACTCACTTGGTCCTCTATCGCTGAACAGTGTGTGTCTACACTTATTCTATTCAAGGAAAAATGAGGATGATATTCCAATACATTTTTGTCTTTATATGTATAGTTATCTATAGACCGTATTGCCATGTTTTATTTTCTACTATTTAAGAAGGCTAGCCAAAGCTAGAAAAAGTAAGTTTAGGATATTTCATTGATTAAACGATAATAACCTAAGAATGAATTCAGATTTTGACATAAATTTCACAAGATAATATAGAATTTTGTTAACCGAGTAAAGGAATCTGTTTGTCGATTTGTAAATTTATGTGAAACCTTTCTTTGTATCTTACAGTTTGAAAAGGTAATAATAGCATATATTATGAAATGCAATAAGAATAGATATAAAACCGATCCGATCAAAAAACTAATCCATTTTTTGAAAGCCAAGATGAATACTGTTGGTGTTAAAATCACTTATACAGCTTTGTTGCTATTCTATGCATACGATAGATCGGAAACCCCTAGATGGGCAAAGAATATTATTCTTGGTGCATTAGCTTATTTGCTTTCACCCGTCGATGCTATCCCAGACTTGACACCATTGCTCGGTTTTACCGATGATATTGGCGTACTGAGCTTTGGTTTGGTGACTATTGCTTGCTATATAGATGAAGATGTAAGAGTAGCTGCAAAAGGCAAGGTTTTGTCGATGTATAAAAACGTAGATGAAGAAGATTTTTTAGAGGTGGATGCGCAATTGTAAAATTACTCAATTCTAGAAATCGTATACTTTCGACCTATTTTACCTGTAGCCTCGTGCACTGATTCCTCAACAAACGTCATATGCTTTTCTAGTATTTTAAAGGGTGGAATATTCTCAGTATATACATATGCGACCAGTTGCGGTATTTTGAATTCTTGCAAATAATGATGGATCAACGAAGCGGCAATTTCACTTCCGTACCCATATCCCCAAGCAGATTCTGTCAACCGATAGGCTATTTCATAGTCCGATTGTTGATTTTGATAAACACCACATATACCTACAAATTCGCTGGTTTCAGAACTTGTAACTGCCCAAATGTTGTAGAATTTATCTGGATCAGAATAATAACCTATAAACTTATCTAATTCAGCTTTAGCTTCCTCATAATTAAGTGCCGGATTTATGAATTGCATAACTCTAGGACTGCTCTTTATTATATAGAAAGCATCAAAATCTTCTAAAGTGAGCTGACGAACTCTCAGCCTTTCCGTTGTAAATATAATATCACACATTTTCTAAATCTTCGTAATTGGCATCAGTAAATGGTGGATTACAAATCACTAAGAAAATGAGATCCTCTTCTCCCGTATTTTGGATTCGTTGAGCAGAATTTGCAGGTATTGTAACGATATCATTTCTACTAACATCAAATCCTTCTTCTTCCCCGATTTCCATAAACCCTTTTCCACTTAAAATATAGTAATACTCAATGATATCAGATAACCTGTGCCAAGCAGTTGTTACTCCGGGCTCTACTCTTGCTCGGGCTATAGAAAATGGTTTTTCGGAATTGTGATTATCCAACATTTCTAGAATGTGACACCTTTCATTAGTGAAAAATTCTTTGGATTCGTCAGACCTAGATAGATATATGCTCATTTCTTTTGAAATTATTATTTTCGATGTAAATATAAACAAACAATTATTGTTGCCTATGCAACTGTCTCAATATTATGGACTTAGGATTAAAATAAATTTTGAAATAGTAGCATTATTTAAATAAAACCTATATGTTTACACCATGATAAAAAGAGATTTCACATTTAACAACTATTACTTCTGGTTCTATTTTAGTGAATAGGAACAGGTACTATATTGTTATAAATTAAATAAATAATAGAAAGGACCTGAAGAAATTCAAGTCCTTTTTTGTTTATGAAAATCATACATGCTTTAATAAACAGATATCAAAATGGCTAATACATATTTTACATACTGGAGTTACTTCTATTTTAAGGATAGGGCTTAATTAATATGTATTCTTAGTTGAAGATAAAATAAGCCCAATCAAAAAATTGAATTGGGCTTTTGTTTTTAGATAGAAGAATGGAAAGAAAAAATGTTCATGGACCACACCCCAGTAACAGTAACGCTATGGTAAGCAAGTCAATATTAAATGAAAGTCAGCCAAATTCCGTGAACTTTGAATCACAGGACATGGAACGCAAGGAGACTTGGAGAAGAAAAAAAATAGCAATACAAGGGTATCCAGGTAGCTTTCACGATGAGGTCTGCCACCAATATTTTGATGACCTAGCTGAAAGTATACCCGCGGATTCATTTGATCTATTAGCTAAGATGTTAAGTGGAGGAGAGGTGGATGCTGCAGTAATGGCGATAGAAAATTCTATAGCTGGGACTATTCTCCAGAATTATAGAATACTGAGAGAATATGGCTTTTGGATAGTAGGTGAAAGATATCTTAGGATAAAACATAATCTACTAGCCTACCCAGGGTCAAAAATTGAAGACATAAGAGAAGTTCATTCTCATCCGATGGCATTGAATCAATGTCTTAAGTTCTTGAGAAATTATCCTGAAATAAAGCTTGTAGAAACAGAAGATACGGCACTGAGCGCGCTTAGAATAATGGAAAATAAAAGCGCAGATATAGCAAGTGTCTCAAGTATAAAAGCTGCAGAATTATATGGGTTGGATGTGTTGGGCAGCGAGATCGAAACAAGTAAATCAAATTACACTCGATTTTTTATACTAGAAAGAAAAAATAAAAATAAAAATGATCAGGCTGATAAAGCATCAATATATATAAGGATTCCTGATGTGAAAGGCCAATTGCTCAAAGTGCTGCAAGTAATTCATGATCATGATTTGAATATGAGTAAACTCCAATCATTTCCAGTTCTGGGGCAGATAAGAGAGTATTTCTTCCATCTGGATATAGAGTTTGACACAATGAATCAATATAAAAACTTAAAAGAAGACTTGATGGTCTTTACACAAGAATATACAGAACTGGGAATTTATAAGAAAGACGACATCAAAAAAATGTTGAATTAGTATATCATTATGAAAAATGTACACAAACATATGGTTGAATCATATATTTCGGCATACAATAATTTTGATATTGCTGGAATGGTTGAGAATTTGGATGCTAAAGTGGTATTTGAAAATTATTCAAATGGAGATATTACTCATAATACTAATGGATTGGATGAATTTGAAAATATGGCAATTGCTGGTTTAGAATATTTTTCATCTCGTTCTCAAATAGTAATGTCATGGGATGCGTCTGAAAATACGATCCTAGTTGATATTAAATATACAGGAGGTGCAAAAATCGACTCTCCAAATGGAATAATAGCCGGTGAAGAAATTGAATTAGGTGGTACATCAGAATTCAATTTTCATAATAAAAATATTATTAGAATCGTAGATAAAAGTTAAACCAATTCATGAAAATAAAACAATCAAAACGATTAGAAACTGTATCAACATATTACTTCGCAAAGAAGTTGGCTGAAATTGCTGCGCTCAATGTAAAAAATGATGTGCAAATAATAAACCTTGGAATAGGAAGTCCTGATTTGTTGCCACCAAAAGAGGTGATAGACATGCTTAAGACTAATGCCGACGAGATTGATGCAAATAAATATCAATCTTATAAAGGTCAGCCAGTATTAAGGTCTGCTTTTTCAGAATGGTACAAAAGACACTTTGATGTATTGATTAATCCTGACTTAGAGGTATTACCACTCATGGGATCGAAAGAAGGAATCATGCACATACACATGAGTCTTCTCAATGATGGAGATGAAGTGCTGGTGCCAAATCCTGGATACCCTGCATATAGTATGACTGCAGCTTTAGCTGGTGCCAATACAGTCTTCTATGACCTGAAAGCGCAGAATAGTTGGCTCCCTGATCTTGCAGATCTAGAGTCAAAAGATCTCTCTAAAGTCAAGCTAATGTGGATCAACTATCCTCATATGCCTACGGGTGCGAGTGCAGACTTAGCTTTTTATAGTAAGCTGGTAGCTTTCGCTAAGAAACATGAAATTATTATATGTCATGATAACCCGTATGCATTCATACTCAATGATAATCCAATTAGCATATTGCAAATAAAGGGCGCGCAAGATTGGTGTGTAGAACTAGTCAGTCTTAGTAAATGCTACAATATGGCAGGATGGAGAGTAGGTGCATTGGTGGGTCATCAAAATATGATTAATACTGTCATGAAATTCAAATCAAATATGGATAGTGGAATGTATAAACCACTTCAGTTAGCTGCTGCAAAAGCATTATCAATGGGACAGGATTGGATGGATTCACTTAATAAAGTGTATGCTAAACGCAAGAAGATTGCTCAAGAAATAATGGAAGGAATTGGTGCGGACTATGAATCTGATAAAGTAGGGATGTTCGTTTGGGCAAAGATCAAAAACTCAAGGTTAACCTCAGCCGAATTTTGCGACCAAATCTTATATGATGCGAAGGTGTTTATCAGTCCAGGGCATATTTTTGGATCTAATGGTGAAGGATATGTAAGAATTTCACTTTGTAGTGACGAAGATACACTGAGATTGGCATTGGATAGAATTAGAATAAATATTTGTGAGGCACAACTCACCGTTAGTAATGAAAATCACCAACACTCAAAGAATTTTGAGTCGCAGATGTTGGACAGCAAGGAGACTTTCATAATTAATAAAAATCAGTAGGAATGAGAATAGGAGTAGTAGGATTAGGGCTGATAGGTGGATCGATAGCAAAGGACCTCAAAGCACAGATCAATATAGATGTCACCGGTGTTGATAATAATGCAGAACATTGTATAGCTGCACTTGATCTTGGATTGGTGCATAGGATTTCTAGCATTGGTGAGGTAGCATTGGATTTGGATGTAATCATATTGGCAACGCCCGTAGATGTTATCGAATCGTTACTTCCGCAGGTTTTAAATGTAGTTAGGGAAGATGCGATAGTGATTGATGTTGGGTCTACTAAGAGTGATATATGTAGTGCTATTGCTAAACATCCCAATAGGTCACAATATGTAGCGGCGCATCCATTGGCGGGAACAGAGTTTTCTGGACCAGAAGCGGCATTTAAAGGCTTGTTTAACAATGCCAAAAACATCATTTGTGAAAAGGAAAAGTCAAGTGAAGCGGCATTGAACATTGCGCTTCAAATATTTGAGAGTATAGGTATGACTTCTAATTTTATGTCACCTGAGGAGCATGATCGACATCTAGCATATGTGTCTCATTTGTCACACGTTACTTCGTTTTCATTGGGACTTACGGTGCTTGATATTGAGAAAGATGAAAAACAGATATTTAATTTGGCGAGTACAGGATTTAAGTCTACTTCGAGATTGGCTAAAAGTAATCCGAATACTTGGGCAGCCATTTTTGGAAAGAATAGAAAATATATTGGTGAAGCGCTGGACGGATACATGAAAACGCTTTCAAAGTTTAAAGCAGCAATAGAGTCAGATGACCATGAAACCATGATCAAATTGATGTCCGATGCAAATGATATAAAACGAGTATTGAATCAATAGAAAAGAGTATTTCATAAATTAGGACTTGTGAAATACTTCCGTCATCTTAAAATAAGCATATAAGTACACAAATGAAGACAGGGTGTAGCTTTCAGGTGCAAGGATAGATATTTATACTTAGTTTTAAAATGACAAATTTTATCTGGTTTTGCAAGAAATTTGAAACTGGAATACACATAAATAAAAGAGATTAAGTTACAATAATTAGAAAACAGAGAATTATGAGAAATACATTTTTGCCTAAAGAAAACAGACCACTTTTGATTGCTGGACCATGCTCAGTAGAGTCTGAAGATCAATTATTATCCACTGCCAAACGATTACAAGCCACTGGTAAAGTAGATATGATTCGTGGTGGAATATGGAAACCAAGAACGCGACCAAACGCATTCGAAGGTGTTGGTGCAATTGGGTTGCCATGGATGAAAAGAGTCAAAGAAGAAACTGGACTGCCAGTTACAACTGAGGTTGCTAAAGCTAGCCACGTAGAATTATGCTTAGAATTCGGAATCGACGTATTATGGATTGGGGCTCGTACTACTGTGAATCCATTTGCAGTGCAAGAAATAGCGGATGCTCTCAAAGGAGTAGACATTCCAATAATGGTCAAAAATCCAATAAATCCAGATCTTGGCCTTTGGCTTGGAGCTGTAGAAAGATTGCAAAAGGCAGGGTTAAACAAGATTGCAGCTATTCATAGAGGCTTTTCATTCTCTGGAGAAAAATTCTACAGAAATAGACCTCAATGGCAGTATGCGATCGATTTCAAGCAAGAAATGCCTGATGTACCCATGATCAATGATCCATCACACATTTGTGGTAGGAGAGATATCCTTCAGAAAGTATCTCAAAAAGCGATGGATCTTAATATGGATGGTCTTATGATAGAATCACATATCGATCCTGATAAGGCTTGGTCTGATGCAAAACAGCAAATAACACCGGAGGTATATGGACAAATGATGAAAGACCTAGTCCTAAGAGAATATGATCCAACAAATAATCCACAAAGGACAGAATTGGAAAAATTAAGAAAACAAATCAACCTTATCGATGATGAATTGATTAGTATTTTATCTTCTAGAATGGCAGTAGCAAGGGATATCGGAACTTACAAAAAAGAGAATAATATCACGATCCTACAGTCTGCTCAATGGCAAAAAATCCTTAATAAGTATAAGGAAAAAGCAAAATCTCATGACCTGAGTGATGGGTTTATTACCAGATTTATCAAAGCTGTACATGATGAGAGTATAGATCAGCAAGAGAAGATATTTGGGGATTAGTATAGTTTTCTTGGTGGAAATTATGTGCATTGCCTAAGATCCCAACCCCCTGCGTGCTCTCCAAAGAGGGATATGGCGTGACAGGGCTCTCTGGCTGATTATTTGTACAATTTACTATTTCGAAATGGCCACTGCCCGAAGCAATTAACAAAATCGCACTTTGGAGGGAGTGAGGGTGGAAGTACTATATTTATCGTAGACCAAGACATTCAAATTAGCAATACATCACACAAAAAAGGCGATCAAAATTAATTGATCGCCTTTTTATATTCCAAACTTCTTCTTCTGCCGTTATCTAGCAAAAGCCGTAGCTCTCTTCTCCCTTATCACAGTTACTTTTACTTGACCAGGATATTGCATCTCGTCTTGGATTTTTTGAGAAATCATAAATGCTAGATCATCAGCATAAGAATCAGATACTTTATCAGATTCCACGATTACTCTCAATTCTCTACCCGCTTGCATTGCATATGCCTTCTGCACACCTTCGTGTCCCATCGCTATATCTTCTAACTCCCCAATACGCTTGATGTAACTCTCTAAGATCTCTCTTCTTGCACCTGGTCTTGCTCCTGATATTGCATCACCAGCTTGTACGATAGGAGAGATGATGTTATTCATTTCCATTTCGTCGTGGTGAGCACCTACTGCATTTTGTACTACAGCATGTTCATTATGTTTCTTACAGATTTCCATTCCGAGCAGTGCGTGTGACAATTCAGAATCCTCTTCTGCTACTTTACCAATATCATGAAGTAATCCAGCACGTTTTGCCATTTTAACTTGCTTAGGAGTCAATCCTAATTCAGACGCTAAAGCAGCACAAAGATTTGCAGTTTCGATACTGTGTTTCAATAGGTTTTGTCCATATGATGATCTAAATCTCATACGGCCTACCATCTTCACTAAATAAGGATGCAAACCGTGGATATCAAGATCAATTACAGTTCTTTCCCCTATTTCTACGATCTGTTCATCTAGTTGTTTTCTAGTCTTTTCAACTGTTTCTTCGATTTTTGCAGGGTGGATTCTACCATCCGCGACCAATCTCTTAAGTGAGAGTCTACACACCTCTCTTCTGATCGGATCAAAACTAGATATGATGATCGCTTCTGGGGTATCATCTACTACTATTTCTGCACCTGTTGCAGCTTCAAGGGCACGTATGTTTCTTCCTTCTCTACCGATGATCTGACCTTTGATGTCATCACTTTCAAGATTAAATACTGAAACCGTATTTTCAATTGTATACTCAGCACACATTCTCTGTATAGACTGGATAACAATCTTTTTCGCTTCTTTATTTGCATTGGCTTTAGCAATAGCTACAGCTTCTTTTTCAATAGCCATTGCTTCCGTTGCGGACTTTGCTCTTACAGCCTCTAATAATTGCTCTTTAGCCTCCGATTCAGATAACTTTGCAACTGTTTCTAGTTGTTTGATATGAATTTCATTAGCATTGTCTAGCTCTTGCTTCTTCTTAGCTACAATTGATAATTGCTTATCTAAGTTCTGACGAATTGTATTGATTTCAGATTCCTTGCTTTCGATTTCTTCAACTTTAGCTTGAAAATCTTTTTGCTTTGCGTTTACTTCTTTCTCAGTAGCCTTGAGGTTCATTTCGAGTTCTTTTAACTCTACTTTGTGCTCAGATTTGTAAGTTTCGAATTCAGACTTGAACTTATTGAACTTCTCTTTTGCTTCTTGAATCTTCTTTTGTTTGATAGATTCGTTTTTTGCTTCTGCTCTAGAAACTATTTTCTCAGCCTTATTTTCTGCTTCATCTAATTTTCTTTTTGCAGTCAGATCAGCTTCTTTCAAAGTCAAATCAGCCTTTTTGTTGGCTTCATCTATTTTTCCTTGGTGTGATTTTTTAATAAGTCCATTTACTATTAAGAATCCTATGATAGCACCTATGACTAATCCGATTATTAATCCGATTCCTATATTCCCTATACCCATTTTAATTTGTGTTTTATGGATGAATCCATTAGTTTTCAGAATTCATCTATGATAAAATACTCAAAGGACATTGTCCAAAAAAAAACATTAAGAATGAAATAAGGAGAAAAATAGGTATCTAAATTACAGATTCTATTAGTGAGTTGAGTTGATCTAACTTTTCTGAAACAGCCTCTTTTTCTTGTTCTTCAGCGTTATTAGAAGACATGATATTAGTAAGTAGTACCATTGATAAGTAATCCTGCATGTCTAAATCTTTGTAGGACATCTGGATTTTCATTATTTGATCATTTATTTTCTTCTCTATGCTGGGTAAGAGCCTTGCTTCGGCTTCGGTTGCTTTAACAGGATACGATCTACCGGCTATTACTACGGTTATTCGGGTTGTACTTTTTTCCTGTTCTGTCATTTTACACCAAGCGTGATTTATAAAATAATTATCAATTGTGAATCTGCATCTTATTTGATGCAGTCTTTTTCTTGTTCTATCAATTCGATACAGTCATCCATCTCTTTTATATAGGACTTGATATCATCTTTGATTTTATGGTATTTTTCTTCTGATACTCCAGAAGGGGACTTACTATTATACTCTCGTGTCTCTTCACTTCCTCTTTCTACTTCAATCTTATTGATTTCTAGTTTGAGTTTATTGTTTTCGTTTTTTAATAGTTGATTATCTTGCAAGGCCTCATTCAGCTTTCTGAGAAGTGTTTTTACATTGCTATCCAGCGCGTCTAGTTTTTCATGTAAATCTTGCATAACTTCAAAGATAGCTTAAAATATTAAGTGTATCGAATAAGCGTATACATATTAAGTTTTTCTTCGATACGTTATAATGGTTGAAAATCTGGATCTAAGTACAAAAGAAGAAATAAGAATAGAATTTTAGGTAAATTATTCCACTAACTTCTTCGCTACCCGCATAGGGACACTAATGCACTTCTTCTCCATATAATCCATCATTTCGAAAATGAGAGATTGAGCATTAGAATCTAGTTCAGCAATCTTTTTGTGGTATACTTTTTCAATTGCACGTTGTTTGATTTGTCGTATTTCAATTGGAACAGTATTGAGTGCTTTTTCTAGCTGACGTTGTTGGAATTGATTATTGAATGCTAACAATTGATTTTTTAGTAAAATTCTTGCCGCATGGACTTCTTTTTTTCTGAATTCTAAATTAGCTGTAGATAATGATCTTAATTGTTCAATATCAATATAATGCATATCAAATCCATCTACAACATCTGCAGAAACATTATTAGGTACTGATAGATCAATTACTACTTTTTTAGAATTTTCTTTTTGTACAAGATTTTTATAAATCGGTGCGTCGATGATTGCTGATGTTGCAGCTGTACATACGATCATAACATCAAACCCTTTGCTATATGTCGATAGTTCACTTAAGTGGTAAGCAGTGCCATCAAGCAACTCGACTAAGTGAGCGGCATTATCAAGACTTCTGTTAAAAATACTAACGTTAGTAAATTTGTATTTTTTCAAAAATTTAGCAAACAAAGTGTTCGTCTCACCAGCTCCTACAATCAGTAACCTAGCATCTCTATTTACCTCTTTTGCGAGAAGAGATTGAACAGCAAGAGAAACTATAGATAGTGGCTTTTCACCTATTTTTGTTTTATCGTATACTTCTTTTGCCGCTTTGACTGTAGCGTTTTCTAGCATTCTAAGATTGTCTGCTATAAGTCCAAAATCTAGACTTTGCTGATAAGCTTCTCTGAATTGACGGAATATCTCTCTTTCACCTACTACCAATGAATCCATAGAAGAAGCTACTTCGAATAAATGATTAACACCTCTACTTCCATGATATACATCTACGAATTTGCTGATCTTCTTAAGCTTATCTTCTTCCAGATTTGGATTTACAAATTTGAAAAATGATTTTACATAATCAGTATCAAAATCTTCGTTACTATAACATATGAAACTTACTCTGTTGCATGTAGATAGATAGATGATCTCTTCTAGGTTTGCACCTACCTTTAGCTCATGAAGTTTAGCGGAAAGGTCCTCTTTTCCTTCGTTTTTGATTACAAAGTGCCCGATCTCATCCACATTCAGATTGTGATGAGTTATAGTCAATATTTTGAAATTGTCGAGCATATTCATAGAATGACAAAAGTACCATTCGTGAGTTTTGATTTTGTCATTGTGTTGTAAAAATTGGATAATATGTCATCACAATGAAAAAACATCTGCAAATGGCTAAACACATATCATCCCTTTCAGATAGGTCTTGGCTTTACCTATAAGTGCTATTCGATCCCCTTTGTAGATACATTCTATGTCTCCAGGTCTATAAGATATTTGTCTAGCGTTTAATCTGTTTTTAAGAAGACGATGAGCCCAATATGATACCATCAATGTATGAGCACTGCCCGTCACAGGATCTTCATCTACTCCAGCATTAGGAAAGAAACATCTAGAAACAAAGTCTTTTTCGTCCCCTTTTGCAGTTAATAACACACCTCTCGATTTTATATTTAACATTGCCCTTAAATCTGGTTGGGCATCTAAAACGGATTGCTCATTTTCTAGGATCAGTAAATAGTCATCTTTGCCTTTATAACATGCAGAAGCATTCACATTCATCGCTTCTGTTATGTGGTCAAAGTCTGTAATTTGGATTGGAGTATCAGTTGGAAAATCCATTAAATATTTTTCATTCTTAATATTCTGAACTGATAATACACCGCTTCTAGTTTCAAACTTAATTAGAGTTTTTTTATATCCATATTCTGAGAATAATATGTGAGCTGATGCCAAAGTTGCATGTCCACAAAGGTCAACTTCAATAGTTGGGGTAAACCATCGAAGACAATAAGAATCATGATCGCTCTCCACTAAAAAGGCAGTCTCAGCAAGATTGTTTTCCATGGCAATATTTTGCATGGTTTCATCAGATAACCAGTGATCTAGGACACAAACCGCTGCTGGGTTGCCTTCATAAAGCTTTGAAGCGAAAGCATCTACTTGATATATTTTTTGATTCATAGCTCTGTTTAATTTCATCCGAAATATACTTTCATTAGTCGTGTATTACTTACAACCTTGGTTGTGATCCTGTAAATTAGGTAAATAACATCAAAACCATAAACTATGTCAGCTTCAGGATTCCAATTATCAATGGCAAGAACTATCAAAAGCAATGCTCAGCTCTTGAACAGAAATAACCTTTTTGCTCAACTGAAAATTATGAACAATAAGACAGATCAGAATTACACGCCCACACCAATGCCTAAAGAGGCTTTGGTATCATTAAGAATGGAGGAAAGAAGCCGATTAAAAAATAACCTTATAAAAAGAAGAATCATAGGAGTTATAATTATCATTCCGGTATCTATTATTTTGATGGTTGGTATTTATTTACTCATGCAAGCACTGATGTAATCAATGGTTCTCATCTTTGATCTACTGATCAAATAAAACATTCTAAATGTGATTATGTGTTTTATTCCCCTTTTTTCTCTATCCTTGCAATACAAGATCAAAGCAATTGAATACCAAATCACATTCAGTTTTAACAACCACAATTGCAAACGAAACCATGCAATTACTCTCTGAAAAGGCTATCTATATGCCTGATCATGATACATTAATTGTCTCGGACCTACACTTCGGTAAGATTGAGCACTTCCGTAAAAACGGTATCGGACTTCCCGCTAATGCAGCAAGAAAAGACATTGACAAATTGAGAAAACTCTTAGTTGCGATTGATGCAAAAGATGTTGTGTTTCTTGGTGACTTATTCCATTCTGATTATAATAATGCTTGGCCTGCATTTAAAGATATGTTGGAGCAATTTCCAAAAAAGACATTCCACTTAGTTTTAGGGAATCATGATATTCTGGATGAGTCTCTTTATCGAGGAATGGAATTGACCTACCAAATGGAAATTAATAACCTTATCCTTACCCACGAACCTCAAGACGTTATCATTGGAGGCAAATATAATCTATGTGGTCATATTCATCCGGGAGTAAGGCTTAAAGGAAAAGGCAAGCAAACGCTAAGGTTACCATGTTTTTACTTTGGAAAGCATACAGGAATTTTACCTTCGTTTGGTACATTTACAGGCACCCACGTCATAAAACCAATGGAAGGGGATCAAATTTTTGTAGCTCAAGATGATATTGTCATGCAAGTATATTATTGACTAAAGCCAAATAGTATTACAATAGGCTTAGCCTAGATAACACAAATGATATTTGAGTCCACTCCGAAAACTCCTCAACACTAAAAATGTTTCTTTTGGCGATATTTTCATTTATTTCAATTAACTGATGCTCAGGCATCACTGAATTTCAAAAAATACAAATCTCATCCAAAATAAATCATTTTGAAGAAATTGATACTTTTCGGAGTGGACTCATATTTGGTTTTAATAATTCTTGATTTGAAATTACTTCCTCATATTAATTACACAACCCATTAATATGCCCATAAGCTGGCTGATATCCAAGATCAGCACTCTTTCTCATATCTAGACATGCCTTCTGATTCTCTTCCAATTTCGCAAATGCATTAGCTCTGTTAAAGTATGCTTCTGCAAAATTCTTCTCAAGCTTGATTGCTTTATTGAAGTCGTCTACAGCATTTTTATTCTGGTCGACCTTTAAGTAGGCGATTCCTCTATTTACATATGATTCTGGATTGTTTTCATCCATACCAATGATATTAGAGTAGTCAGTTACGGCTTCTTCGAATTTACCTAAATTGAAACTTGATATCGCTTTGTTTTTGAGCGCACCTTTATGTCTAGGGTCTATTTCTAGCGCACTTGCGAAATCAGAATTTGCACCATTAGTATCATCGATATTCATCCTAGCGAATCCTCTATAATAATACATTTCTGGATCGTTCGGTACTTTTCTGATGGCAGATGAGAAATCTGAAATCGCTTCTTCATACTGCGCTAGTTTGAGGTAAGCTTTACCCCTTGCTCTATGTGCGGGCAGATATCCTGCTTTATATTCTAGTGCTAAAGAGTAATCATTCACAGCATCATTGATCTGATCGATTCTTTGATAACAGATGCCTCTATTAAAGTAAGCACTTGCTTGCTCTGGTTTAATATCAAGAGCTGCGGTATAGTCCTCTATAGCCAATTCATAATTTTCGACTTTGAGTTGAATGGTGCCTCTGTTCAGATATGCTTTGGTGAGCATTGGGTCCAATTGTATAGATCGAGTCAGCGAAGAAGAAGCTTTTTTATATTCCTTCAGTTGCATGTAAGCATATCCTTTATACATATGTGCTTTTGCAAATTCTGGATCTAATGCGATCGTTTTATCAAAATCTCTGATAGCGCCTTCATAATCTTTTACATTGATCTTTGCGCTGCCTCTATTATAGTAAGCCTTAGTGTATTTTGGGTTTACTTTTAGCGCTTTACTGTAGTATACAACAGCTTTTCTATAGTCCTTGGCTTTATAATATCCGATCGCTTCATTGAAGTACTCATACGCTTCGTTTGGGTTGTCACTAATCTGTGACCAAACAGAAATGGATGAAAAGATGATTACAGCGACTAAGATTAACTTTCTCATTTATTTGATTTAAGTACGTAGTTTTTCACCGGAGCAAACAATGCACTAGTTAGATTTTATCAATTGAATAATTGAGTAGGTGTCAAGGGGGATAAAACTAAAATACGAATATGGTCAAAATAATTCTCTTTTGAATAGATATTCATAATTGATTGACCTACTTAACGAAGGTCAACATAAATTGAGTATGTTTGTTATACTATTTTTAATTCAATATTTCAATGAATTGATGAGGTGTAATGCCGATACGTATTGCAAGAAAATTAGAAAGTAAGTTTCATTTTCAGTAGCTATCGATATATCATCTTGATTTTAAATAAAAAACAAAATTGAGCGTTCTGAAAAAAGATCCAACTGCCGAATCACGTAAAAAGGATCATATTGATCTAGCATTCCGATCTCAAGTAGGTCATGATTTGCTAGACAATAGATTTTATTACGAGCCTATTCTTAACGGACATCCGACTGAAGATACTGATATTTCGATTCAATTATTGGGCAAGAAATTCCAGACTCCGATCTGGGTGTCGAGTATGACAGGAGGTACAGAATTGGCCAAGTCAATCAATACCAATCTAGCCAAAGCATGTGGAGAATATGGTATGGGCATGGGTCTCGGTTCTTGTCGATCACTACTCGAAAGTGATGCACGGATTCAAGATTTTGATATGCGCCCATTGATGAATGATCAACCACTGTATGCTAATCTAGGAATAGCGCAGATCGGAGAATTATTTGCCTCTGGAAAGGTGAATTTAATCTTAGAATTAGTCAGAAAACTACAAGCTGATGGGCTGATAATTCATATCAACCCACTACAAGAGTGGCTGCAGCCTGAAGGGGATATCTACCATGAATCTCCTCTTGATCTGATTAAAAGAACAATAGATTTAGATGACACGCTGAAAATAATAGTCAAAGAAGTAGGTCAAGGAATGGGTCCAAAATCTCTAAAGGCATTATATGAATTGCCAATTCAGGCAGTTGACTTTGCGGCTGGTGGTGGGACTAATTTTGCGAAGTTAGAATTACACCGAGCTTCTGAAGAGCAAAAAGGAAGATATACTGGATTAGCTCAAGTTGGTCATTCTGCATCAGAAATGGTTGGACTGGTCAATGGGCTAAGCGATCTTTATGGTGATAATTTTCTTTGTGACGAAACGATCATATCAGGAGGTGTCGTAGACTACCTAGATGGATATCATCTCACCCAAAAACTAAGTGGAGCGGCTGTGTACGGACAGGCATCTGGATTCCTAAAACATGCTATGGGTGAATATGAAACACTACAGCAGCATATCGAATCTCAGATCAAAGGATTACAAATGGCGCATCAATTCCTATCCGTAAGAGAATCCTAAAAAACGCTCACGCACTTTATGGATTTTACAGAAAATATTAAGAACATGCAATACTAATTATCATAAAAATCTAATTGATGAACGTGGAATTGATGAATTTTGACTACAAAGAGACTTAAAGTACAAAGAATTACAACTACAAAATGAATAAATTTAAGACCATAAACGGATTCTCGAAACTGACAAAGTCGGAAAAACTCGATTGGATAGAACAACATTTTTTTGATGGTGACGCTAAGATGTCAGAAACGCTGAAGCAATACTGGCATTGTGATGATGCGATGCAAGATGTATTGGACGGATTTAGTGAGAATACGATAAGTAATTTTCCTATGCCATATGGTGTAGCGCCAAATTTCATGATTAATGGAAAGCACTATCTCGTGCCTATGGTGATAGAAGAAAGTAGCGTGGTAGCTGCGGCTGCGGCTGCGGCAAAATTCTGGCTGTCGAGAGGAGGGTTCAAGACTGAAGTTATTGGTACAAAGAAAATTGGGCAGTTACATTTTAAGTTTTCGGGGGACGGTTCATTGCTCAAAAAACTATTTCCTCAAATAGACAGCTACTTTAGAGAAGGTACGGATGATCTTACTGAAAACATGCGAAATCGCGGAGGCGGAATAGAAAGTCTTCAACTCATAGATTTTACGTCTGAAGAAGAACATTACTACCAAATAAGAGGAGAATTTGAGACTTGTGATTCCATGGGTGCGAATTTTATCAATTCTATTTTAGAGAAATTTGGCGAGCTGTTAAAAACCTTTATTCTTAATCATAATGAGGTGGCCGCAGAATATAAGGATGTTCAAATCATTATGGCGATCCTATCTAACTATACGCCTAATTGTATGATACGTGCGAGTGTTTCTTGTACGATCGAAGAATTGGGAATGTTCGCAGGTGGGATTGATGCAAAGGAGTTTGCAGAGAAATTTGCAACTGCAGTTAAGATAGCACACATAGACCCCTATAGAGCGACAACGCACAATAAAGGGATATTTAATGGGATCGATTCAGTTGTCTTAGCTACTGGAAATGACTTCCGAGCAATAGAATCCTGTGGTCATGCATATGCTTCAAGAGATGGCAGGTATAAAAGTCTTAGTTCGTGCGAAATTAAGGATGGAAAGTTCAGGTTTTGGATTGACTTACCATTAGCGGTAGGGACAGTTGGAGGGCTGACAAAGCTTCATCCTATGGCGAAAATATCATTGCAGATGCTAGGAAATCCATCTGCAGAAGAGTTAATGTGTATTATTACATCTGTTGGCCTGGCTCAGAATTTTGCTGCATTGAGATCTTTAATTACCACAGGTATACAGCAAGGTCATATGAAAATGCACTTGCAAAATATACTCATACACATGGATGCCACACCAGAACAAAAAGTGAGTGCCGATAAGTACTTTGAAGATAAAACTGTGTCTTTCAGTGCCGTGCGATCATTTTTGGAACGGCCAGTTGTAAATTCTTGATTGTTTTTTCAAAAAACATTGATAGGTTTGAAACTCTAACCTTAAAACTCTATGTTGGAGTGCAATGAAAGTCAACACCAATTTTGACTATTACAAACTAAATAAAATTTTATATAAATGGATTTAAGAGACTTATTCCAAGGTCAAATCAACGATGTATTAGTTGAGCAAATGGCAAACCAATTCGGAATTCAAGATAAAGAGAAAGCACAAAACGCTGTAGAAGGAGGATTCACAACACTTTTGAATGCAATATCTAAGAATGTGGCTTCTCCATCAGGTGCTTCTGGTCTTGCAGGTGCTTTGGATAGAGATCATGATGGAAGTATCATGGATGATATATCAGGATTCTTAAGTGGAACTCGTCAGGCTGACAACACAAGTATGTTGAATGGGTCAGGTATATTGAAGCACCTTTTGGGTGGCAATCAAAATCAAATCGTTGAGATGCTTGGTCAAGCAACTGGCTTACACAAATCTCAAGCTGGACAGATGCTTATGTCCCTAGCTCCTGTTGTAATGGGAATGTTAGGAAGACAGAAAAAAGTAAACAATCTAGACCAAAAATCTCTTGCAGACTTAGTAACTAGAGGTACACAAAACTTCAACAGACAATCTCCAACGAACACTAGCCTAATCACAAAGTTCTTAGATAAGGATGGTGACGGAAGTGCGATGGATGATATCATGAGCATGGGTGCAAAAGCACTATTCGGAAGTATCTTTAAAGGGTAAGAATAAGCGACTCTTTGTTGAGTAATGTATATAATTTAGAAAGCCAAAATGATGACGGGAGTTGTTGTTTTGGCTTTTTTCGTTTTAACACAAGTGTCTGCACACCTATGAGGTGTCTGACACTTTCTAGTTCCAAGTAAGGTTTCCTACTATATTGCCCATACATAAAATATGACAGACATCTTTGAGATGACAGACATGTCGGCGTTGGATTTAACACAAGTATCTGCACACCAATGAGGTGTCTGACACTTTCTAGTTCCAAGTAAGGTTTCCTACTATATTGCTCATACATAAAATATGACAGACATCTTTGAGATGTCAGACATGTCGGCTTTGGATTTGGCACAAGTGTCTGCACACCTATGAGGTGTCTGACACTTTCTAGTTCCAAGTAAGGATTCCTACTATATTGCTCATACATAAAATATGACAGACATCTTTGAGATGTCAAACATATCGGCGTTGGATTTGGCACAAAGGTCTGCACACCGATCAGGTGTCTCCCAAAAAAACTAAAGGTAAATTGAATGATAAATTATTTTTATTAACCCTATAATTTGCCTTTCTTTATTGCTTTTCTAATAACCAACCATTACAATGAAGGCATCTTATACAAAGAGGATATTTACGTTTTTTATTTTGCTTGTTTTGATAGGCGGTCATTTTGCATCTTTTGGGCAAGATGTCATATTAGAAACTCAAGCTGATGTGGATGCATTTGATCCTATGATTACCGCTATAAATGGTAATTTGCAAATAGGATTTGCTAATGGTCAATTATCCAATATAACTAACACTTCAAATCTTTCAAATATTACTAGCGTTGATGGATATGTTCAAATTAAAAACAATAAGGATTTAATAAATATAGATGGCTTAAGTAATCTAACTACGATTGGAGAATATTTAGATATTAGTGTAAATACAAATTTAATGAATATAGATGGCTTGAGTAATCTAACTACGATTGGAGAACATCTAATTATATTGTTTAATAAAGAGTTAATAAATATAGATGGTTTGAATAGTTTATCTATAATTGAAACATATCTATATATAAGTGCCAATGGAAATTTAATAAATATAGATGGCTTGAGTAATCTAACTACGATTGGAGAACATCTAGATCTTACAAATAATGACAATTTAATAAATTTGGATGGTTTGAGTAGCTTAGCTACAATTCCAACATATCTAATAGTAAGGGGTAATGATAATTTGAAAAATGTAAACGGCTTGTCCAATATTACATCCGTTGGAGGATATATCATTCTAAGTAATAACCTTAATTTATTTGATTGTTGCGGCATTCAAGATTTACTAGAAAATAAAGCAACATCCATAGGCGGAAATATAACTATAGAAGATAATCCTTTTGGATGTAATTCAGAACAAGAAATTTTAGTTTCTAGTTGTGAGTTAAGTCTAACATTTTCATTAATTTCTCCTTGTGTCAATGTGCAAAATGGATCAATCCAAGTGTACATCGAAGGTTATACTACAATACCGTTTAATTACGAATGGTTGAGACAAGAAGATGGCCTTACTGGAAACGGAATAAGTGAGTCAGATGATTTCATTATAGACATGTTAGGCTCAGGAACTTACAACCTAACGGTAACTAATACCACACCTGACACTGTTATCAAAAATGATATAGTTCTATCACAAGAGGATGGCTTTATATTTGAAATCATAGAGTTGACAACTACAAATAGCTCAAATAGTCAAAACAATGGTAGCATCAGTGTGATTTCAGTTGGCGGAACTGGGCCATATAGTTATTCATGGTCTGGAGTCTCGTCAGGAACGGTCTCTGAAATAGTAGAAAACTTCTACACCATTCCTAACTTAGGCTATGGAGAATACATAATCACAATAGAAGATAATGCAGAAGCAAGTAAAGTAGTCACGGTCTCATTATTAGATGAAGAAGTACAGGTAATACCTTGTGAAGAACCATTGGACATAGTTATTTTAAATGATGTTTCTGGATCTGTGGACGCTACAGAATATATGGAATCAAAGCAGTTTTTTGTTGAATTCCTTAGCGCAGTTAATATTGGGTTAGGAGTAAATGAAAGCAGATCAGCAATGATCGAGTGGTCATCTTCTGACGAACAACAAATAAAAATTCCTTTTACTGGAGATCTTACAACTTTGACATCGTATACCAATGCTACAAGATCTTTTTTCGGCGGCACATCACCTCACGAAGCTATGAGTTTTGGTGAGAACTATTTAAAAACAAATGCAAGACCTGATGCAGAAAAAGTACTGATTATTTCAACTGATGGATCTAGTGGACAAATATCCTCATCTTTAATTGCACTGGCAGATGAGTACAAAGCAAATGGGTATCATATAATTAGTATTGCTTTTGACAATGCCTTTTCTGATATCAACACACGAGATATTCTAAGGCAGATTGCTTCGGTAGATGCATTGGCTCCGGGAGCATCTGCTTACAGTCAACTAGATGCTAATCTAGCTCAAACGATAGTAAATAATTATCTATGCCCAATAGATCCAGGCAGTTCGGCTACAGCCTACTTTAATCGAGATGGTGCCATTGATATCACAGAAATTAATCCAATAGGTAATTGTCCATATCCTGATTATGTAGAAGTTACAGTAGATATAAGTGCCCATAGAGAACTATCTATACCAGCTGGCACCTATGTGACATTCTATCATAACAATCCCAACCAATCGGGAGCTACACAAATATTAACATGGCAGATTCCTTGTGCAATTCCTGTCGACTCCAAAGAGACCTATACCATTACACTTCCGATGGATGGACCGAGTAATATCTTTGCAGTACTTAATGATGATGGAACACAGGGACCACCAGTTAACTTTCCGATAACAGCCATTGAAGAAATAGCCTATTCCAATAATATAGACAGTGAAAGAGTCTGCTTGGACCAAAACGCAACGATTCAGGCATTAAAGTATTCAGCATTGCCAATTCCAGCTTGTGACACTCTAGTTAATTACACGATTAATGTTTGTAATATTAGTGAAGTAGATGCCTTTGGGGTAACGGTTGAGGACGTGCCACCTTCAGATTTTGTACTTACAGGAGTCGTTTTCAATGATACTGGTTGTGCCATAGATAATGGAGGCACATTTGATCTGCCTGCAGATTGTTGCTTTTCATTATTTCTAACATATGATGCAGCGGGAGCGGAAAATGGGTACTATGGAGATCAAGATGTTATTCTTGGCGGCCCAACTAACCAGACTTATTTTGACTTTGATGGCAGCACAACATCGGATGAAGATGTTACAATTGATGGAAGCATAGATTGCCCTTCCACTAATATATCATTTACTAAATCTGTAAATGTGGACGAATCATGTGACGACGGATTTGTCGAGTTCACATTTACGATTACCAATGAAATGAATATACCATTACAAGGGCTCACATTTCAGGATATTTTGCCTGATCCATGTACTTGGGCATATGTGCCTTATGGAGAAAATGGTTTATCTATCGGTAATCCTAATGTGATAGGTGAGTCAGCGATATTCACAATAGATGAAGTACAAGCCAATACTGTAGCTACATTTTATATGGATGCCAGTTTGAACTACTGGAGCAATGATGGTACACTAAATAATACAGCAACTATAGGAAATGTACCTGATGTAGTAAATGGAGGATTCAAGATCCTAACCTCAAATACAACAAGTACAGAGATCACCGCATCACCTAAAATCACAATTCCTGACACCATCATAGTGAATACTTCTATTGACTCTGTGGATCTAGAGGCAGTTCTTTCAACTTTTGCTGAGGTAGAATGGACGACAGAAGGAGACGGTCTATTTACAGAAGCGAATAATGAGAACACCGTCTATGTACTTGGAGCTAACGATATCATGAATGGTCAAGTCAATCTTTTTATCTCTGCAATATCAGAATGTAATAAGACTGGAGCATCTTTACTTATTCTATTTGCAGATTGTTCAGATGATGAAGATCTAGAAATACAACTTAATGCAGACCATTTAGGCTGTGGGGATGATCAAGTCGAAATAATGGTCACAAGTAATTTTGCATTAGATTCCATTTTGTGGTCAGGCCCATCAAATGAAGGTTTGGTTGGTGACAATTTGCTTATTTCTTTGCCAGGAGAATATACTTTAATCGGTTATTCAGGAGTTTGCCCAGACACAGTTTCGATTATTGTGGATGAAGCATCAGAGCAAGTTGTTTTAATGGAGGACTATACCATTTGTGAGGGAGAAGAAATATTAATAAACAATGAAGTTTATACTACTGCTGGTAGCTATCAACAAACTTTAATTTCAATTAGTGACTGCGATACCATACTCAACATTGAGTTGGAAGTTTTGGAAAATGGAATGGGTGAAGAGACATACATTATTCACTCAGGTGAAATACTGCTTATAAATGGAATAGAATATGATGGACAAGGTCAATATATGCAAGATCTTGTTGCTTCAAATGGATGTGATAGCATATTGATCATAAATATTCGTGAGGATGAATCGTGGATCACTTTTGACTTTGATGATTGCTCTGCCTCAATTCAAACCATGGGCAATGCTGATTATTCGGAATTTACTCCTTATTATGGCAATGAGCCGAATTGTGGGAGCGTCACTTCTTCTAATATTTATAGAGAAGATCCTTTTGTAAATAAGCATTCTTGTACAGACGGTTTAAATGATAGCTATTCAATGTGTATTTCATCTGATTCAAATTGTGATTTTGATAAGAATTCTACAAAGATGGTCAGAATAGACATTGAAATAAATCCGAATCCAAACAGCGAAATTGTAATAACGGGCATTGAGTTTTTTCAACAAGCACCAGAAACATTTGATTGGATAAATGGAGATGATGGAGAAAATAACTACCCTACCAAATTTGGAGTGAGAATTCTAAAGGGTGGTGTGGAGATCTATCACAGTGAAAACAATCCTACAGCGTTAACCTGGAAGAAAGAGGCATTTTCTTTTATAGATAACGATGATTTCATTTTTACAGAATCTACAACGCTGGAAATCCAATTGCTTTCATATTGCCCAATAGGTGTGAACTCTCCTGTGACGGCATGGGATCTAGAGGATTTACATGTGTTTGGTGCCTGTTCAGAAGAAAATGGAAGTATGAATGTTATCGCTGGCTCTATCAGTCCATATTCTAATTCAATCCTAGATGATGTATTGATAACCTTATCAGTTGACAATGAAGTAAAACATATAATGACGGATGAAAATGGAAACTATGCCGTTATGGAGAATCCCATGAATAGCCATGTTAACATAAAGGCATATAAGAATGATGACCTCCTCAAAGGAGTTAGTACTTTGGATTTAGTGAAAATTCAACGTCATATTCTCGAACTTGAACTTTTTGAAAATCCACTTCAATATATAGCAGCAGATATAGATAATGATGGTAAGTTATCTCCAAATGATTTACTCCAACTACGGAAATTGATATTAGGAATATATGCAGAATTACCATCAAATACCAGTTATAAATTCTTAGATAAAGAGGAAGTATATGTACCGAATATAAGTCCATGGGGTATATCTGAGGACATTAATATTCCTAATTTGAATGCCCATACTTTTGATGCAGATTTCATTCCAGTTAAAATTGGAGATGTTACTAATTACGGGCAGTACCAAAGCAACACAGACGCAGCCTTATTCGAATTAGAAGAACCTATTCTCGTCACAGAAGGAATAATAGAGGAAGAATCCAAAACTACAATAAATTTTGACTTGAGCCAACCAGAATCTATCAATGGCTACCAATATCAAATCAATATTAAAGATTCAAAACTAATAGGTGTTGAATCTAAGCTAGATGATTTTAACGAAGATAATTACAATGTCACAGATGATGGAATGTTGATAATAAGCTGGACAAATGCGGAGGATAATGGGATCGTCTCATCGAACTTATTCACTTTACATTTTGATGAAAAATTCCATGAAAATCTCTTAGAAGAGGAAATTCTATCTGAAGTCTACGTGAATAATAAAAGACATCGATTAAAATCGATTAAAAGTGGTTCTTTTAAGTACATGAGTCATATTTCAAACCTATTAATTTATCCTAATCCGGTAAATAATCAAACGATAATATCATTTGAGCAGAACGCTAAATCTGTTGTAGATTTTTCCATTCTCAACCTTGAAGGGGAAGTTATGTTCAAAGAGAACTTAACTACCACCGAAGGAAAAAATTCATTCTTATTTCCTATGCATGAATTAGAAAGCCAATCTGGACTTTTTATTGTTAGATTAACCAATAATGGTAACTCAATATTTGAAAAAATAGTAATGGCACACTAAGGTTGATTCTAAAGAATAAGATGGTTGAAAAAAGGCATCATCAAACCACAAAAACTAAAATACCATGAGCTTTTTTAAAAATTTATTTGGAAAATCTGATAAAGAAAAAAAGAAGACAATCAATGACGAAAGGAATCCCAATAAGAAGGATAGCAACGTAAGTAGTGCTGAGAAGGAACCATTGTCACAGGAATCTAATGAGCCTGAGACCCAAGAAGTAAAAGAAACAAATACAATCTCTTCAGAATCGGCTACCAAGTTCAAAAAGGAAATAGAAGATACTTTTCCTTATTATTTTTCTACTCCAGAAATGAAAGATATCGACTTTACCCTTAACGCGGAAGATGGATCAGAGATGCTACCTCATTCTGCGTTTCCAGAGCAATTTAAACAATGGCAAGGAATTCAATCTATTTGGGATAGACGGACACTAATCTATACGATTCTAGACCATATGTATAGTAATAGATTAGAGCTTTGGCAAGTGATAGAGAGATTTACTAATGATAGATATTGTCACAAGGCGTTAGATATAGCTAAGGAGCATGGACATGGTGAACAATTGACCAATGCAAATTACTTGTACGCATTAGGGAGGGCACAGTTTCATGCAGGTATGGATCCTGAAGCGGAAAAAAGTCTAGAAGAATGTCTTAATATTGATAAATCCCATAAAAGAGGACGAATAGCCATAGCCGATTTATATCATACATCTAATAGACACGATGAAGCACATAAGATATATAATGCTATTATAAGTGAGAATAATTTAGGACAAGAAACAAAGTCAATTAATTTTAATGATTTTTTAGGCTTCAAAGGACTTATGCATTCTCCAATATATGCGGCTGGATATCTAGAAGCTCATCCTGATGTCACTCCCGAAACCTGGGATAATATAGCGGGGGAATTCTACTATAGTCCATATTTTAGAACAAAACACGCTTTTTATTTAGTTGGACTAGATGATGGTATAAATAAACTAAAAGGGTTAGTGAAATTAAATACACTTACTCAAGAGATGCCATGGTATAAAGAAGCGGTTGTTAATGCTTACAGTATAATTGACCAGTTGGCAATGCAAGACACGCTGAAAGAGGATAGAGAACGGTTGGGGGAGATCATCAAGCAAAATGGGTGGGGATAAAATTCCACCTTTTACTCACACTCCCACTCCCATACATCCAACGGCGCCTTCTTCGTCTTCAGCGAAAAATGCCACCACTCCGTGCGGATTCCTTTCATTCCATGGATCTCCATCAGTTTGGTCATTACCTTCCTGTTTTTCAGTACATGTTTAGGTAAATTCGTATTGGTAGTATATGCTTCCTGTCCAAAGAAATCATATTCGGTGCCCATATCTAGTTCTTTACCATCTTTACCCACGAGGGTCATGTCAACAGCTAAACATCTATTATTCATAGATCCCTAAT